>CAYNNW010000196.1:0-5148 GCA_964398435.1 uncultured Gaiellales bacterium
GAGACGACGATGCCACCCAACGAGACGACCGCGACTTCCGTGGTTCCGCCGCCGATGTCGACGATCATGCTGCCGGTCGGTTCAGCGGTTGGCAAACCTGCACCAATCGCAGCTGCCATTGGCTCCTCGATCAGGTATGCATGCCGCGCACCAGCCGACAGCGTGGCTTCCTCGACCGCGCGCTTTTCAACGTTTGTCACACCGCTCGGCACGCAGACAACAACGCGTGGATGTGCAAATCGATTGCTATGGACCTTCTTGATGAAGTGGCGGAGCATCTGCTCACACACATCGAAATCAGCAATCACACCGTCCTTCAACGGGCGGATCGCAGTAATGGTGCTTGGCGTACGGCCGAGCATCCGCTTGGCTTCGATTCCAACGGCATGAACTTCGCCGGATCGCTGATCGATAGCAACAACCGATGGTTCGCTCAGGACAATGCCTCTACCACGAACGTAGACCAGCGTGTTGGCGGTACCCAGATCAACGGCGATGTCACGGGCCCCAAAGCTGCCGAAGATCGAAGCCACTCGCTGCTGCCTTTCAGTCGTATCGAACCGGTAGGCAAATGCTGTCTTGCACGCTGCCCCCCCGGGGAATGAGAGCAGGATAGCCAACGCCCAGTGGTCATGATGCAGCCGCGCCAGTTGCAAGCCCCGACCGGCCTCCGGGATGGCCGGCGCGGACCGATGGCGGTTTGCAGAGTGCGCCCGTCAGGCACAATCAGACCATGACACACAACGGTGACGCCACTCCTGACACGAACCCTGCCGAATCCTCGACGACAAGTGGGGCCAATTCCGGTGCAACACCGCCTGATGCCACAGCAGTCACTGGAGATCCTGAAGCGCTGCGAGCAGCACATTCGCGGTATGGCTCGATGCTTCGCACCGCGGGACTGCCATTTGACCAGGATGAGTTCGACGAATCAGCCCCGGCCGACGCCCATGGCGAGGCAGCGGATTCAAAGGTCAATGAAGAAACAGCTGAGGCGTCTTCGACCGATCGTCCGAGCTAGCGGTTACGGACACAACCTCTAGCGGGCCTCGCCTCCTGCTTCACCGGCCAACAACAGGTGGTCGAGTCCGTGCCGTGTGAAGTGCGATGTGAGTGCTGCCACCGGCAGCCCGACCACCGTCCACCAGTCTCCACGTACTGAGTCCACAAGCACCGCTCCGTGCCCCTGGATTGCATAGCCGCCCGCGCGTCCGCTCCACTCGCCTGTAGCGATATAGCGGTCAAGCACCGCCCCGCCAACATCTGAACAGGTCACTGCCGTCGTGTCGATTGATTCCCACCTGTCAGCGTGGTCGCCACCGTTCACCAGAACGACCGCGCTGTGCACGAGATGGGTTCTCCCGGCAAGTTGCCCGATCATCTGACGCGCCTGATCGGCGTTCGCGGGTTTGCCCAATATCTGGCCGGCAATGTCAACGACCGTGTCGCAGGTCAGCAGCACCTCGTCCTCAGCGGTTTCGCCAATGGCTGCTGCGGCTTTCAGTCGCGCATTCTCGAGCGCGACGCGACGCGGGTCCGTCCCCATATCAATTTCTTCGACCGACGCTGTGATCAGCCGATGGGGAATTCCAAGTTGCGTCAGAATCGCGCGCCGCTGCGGCGAAGACGAGGCGAGTGCAACACGACGAATCATGCGGTGCATCGCCCGGAGCAGTTCAGCTTCCGGCCGTTGCCAATCCGAGCTCAGCGGCCGTGAAGTACAGGCCGATCTCGCGTTCAGCGGCCTCGACAGAGTCCGATCCATGAACGAGGTTCTCGCCCATGCTCAGGGCGAGATCGCCGCGAATGGTGCCAGGCGCCGCATCGACCGGATTCGTCGCACCAATCATGGTGCGCATGACCGATATCGCACTTTCGCCCTCGACCACCATCGCAACCACAGGGCCGCTGGTAATGAACTCGACGAGCTCGCCGAAGAATGGCTTGTCGCGATGCTCGGCGTAGTGATCCTCGGCAAGAGATGTCGAGACCTGCATCAGCTTCATTCCACGAAGCACGAATCCGCGTCGCTCGATTCGCCCGACGACCTCGCCGACGAGTCCGCGCTCGACGCCGTTTGGCTTGATCAGGGTAAACGTTCGTTCAGTAGCCATCAGTCGTCCTTGCGATCAACAGCGGTGAAAGCCATCGTCGGCTGATCGGTGTCAGGTGACGATCCACTCCGAGGCTTGGAGCTCGATCCGCGCTTGTCAAATGGCTCGGTCGCGATCTTGGACGCAGATGTGCTTCGCCCGCTAGACGGTCGATCGCTCTTTGAGGGTGCAGGTCGTCGGGCCTCCGACCGAGGCGCCTCGGTTCCGGATCGCGGACGCCTGCCCGTTGGAGCCGGGCGCCGCCCGGTGTCAGCCTCACACGTCGGGCAAACGACCCAGCGTGGATCAAGCGGCTTCTCGCAGACCGAGCACGATTCGCGAATGCGGGTGCCGCACATCGGGCACGCCAACCACTCGTCATCGACTACGCCACGACAATGCGGACAGCGCTGCTGCATGCCCAGCTGCCGCTCGCGAGCCCGGATCTCCAGCTCGCGCTCACGCACGTCATCCAGATACTCAGGTGGACGAAGCATCATGTACACAAGAATGCCGACGAGCGGCAGCACCATCGATGCAACCACCGCAGTGGCAATCAGAATCGGGTCGTCAAGACGACGACGCGCATCCTTGTATGTCCACAACACCATGGCGGCGTAGAACACCAGTGCGAATACCGGTGCAAGATTCTTTCCCGCCGTGAGCGACGTCTCCAGCCATCCGGGCAGATCCATTCGTGCTCCGTCTCAGTTTCGTTGTCAGAACAGTGAGCGGCCGACGTAATAACCAACCGCAATTCCGGCGATCATGATAGCGATCATTACCACCATGGTGATCGCAAGGCGCATCAACAGCGACTGCGAGTCACGCGGCATCGTACGGCGACCTCCGGACACTGTGCAACCTTACAACTGCCCCAATACGGCCTCGAGCTCCCGCTCGCGGCGGTCATGAAAGGCCACCTTTTCGCGCTCAGCCTCAACCAATTCGGCCGGTGCTCGACCGACAAACCGCTCATTCTTCAGCTTGCCTTCGGCTCTGGCCTTCTCTTTCCTGGCCTCCTGCAGATCGTCACCCAGGCGGGCCCGCAGCGACTCCGAGTCGAGCCCGTACATGACGAGCACGAGCTCGGGACCAACGGGAATTCGCAGGCCGCCATCCTGTGCGTCAACGAAGTGAGCAGTCGCAAGCGCTGAGACCACCTGGCATTCATTGTCGTCCCAGGGCGTTCCACCGTGCTCCACCGAAATCTGCACGCCGGTGCGAGGGTCGGTGCCCGACGCAGCCTGAATCGATCGAAGTGTTCCCACGGCCGTCCGGATTTCGTCCCAACGCCGCTCCGCAGCCTGATCATGGAGCGTCGTCTCGGGCCACGGCGCGACGATCAACATTGACCTGCCAGAGTTCTCACCCCAGACGCTCGCGGCGATCTCCTCGGTTACGTGCGGCATCACAGGATGAAGCAGTCGCAACACGGTGTCGAGCACGTCGGCGAAGACCTCGGTTGCCCGCTGGCAAACCGCGGGATCATCACTGCGCAGTCGCCCCTTCACTGCCTCTGCATACCAGTCGCACAGTTCGTTCCAGATGAACGTGTACATCGCTTTGACGGCAAGTGCGAACTCGTAGCGATCGATCATGCCGTCGACCTGTCGCACCGTTTCAGCAGCACGTGACCGAATCCAGCGATCCTCCAGCCTGTCGGATGCATGGCCGGCTTCAGAACTGCCGGATCCGGAATGAGCCAGCGCATCACGATCGGCGAACATGGACAGCAACCGCGCCGCGTTCCACAACTTGTTGGCCAGGTCGCGCCCCTCGCGAATCTTGCCCTCGTTGAACCGGACGTCCTGTGTCGACGACATCGAGAGCAGGCCGTAGCGGGTGGCATCGGCCCCGTGCGACGCAAACAGGTCCAGCGGGTCGATACCGGTTCCGAGGGACTTGGACATTCGACGGCCATCACTCGCCTGAACGACCGAGTGGATATAGACGTCGTGGAACGGCACCTCATCAATATGCGCCTTCGAGAACATCATCATTCGAGCAACCCACAGGTTGATGATCTCGCGCGCGGTACACAGAACATTTGTGGGATGGAAATACGCGAGATCCTCGCTCGATTCAGGCCATCCGAGCGTCGCGTGGTCCCACATGCCGCTGCTGAACCACGTGTCGAGCACGTCTTCATCCCTGCGCCAGGTCGTGCAGCCACACTCGGGACACGGCGTATCGCCTGGGCCGTCGCTCGAGACATGGACGTGCTTCTCGTCTGCTGTGCAGTACCACACCGGCAACTGGTGTCCCCACCACAGCTGGCGTGACAGGCACCACGGCTTGAGGTCCTCCATCCAGCTGAAGAAGATGTTCTCAGCGCCCTTGGGGACAAATCGCACGGACCCGTCGCGAACCCATTCGAGCGCGGGCTTCGCGAGCGGGCGCATGTCAGCGAACCACTGCAGCGAAATCAGTGGCTCGATCCGAATTCCGGAACGCTCCGAATGCGGCACATTGTGCGGGTACGCCTCGCGGCCGCGCAGGAGCCCCTGCCGCTCGAGTTCGTCGACCATTGCGGTACGCGCCTCGTCGACGGGCATCCCCTGGAACGCCCGACCGGCGAGCGCGGTCATGGTTCGGTCCGGTGCGATCGCAGACAGACGCTCCAGATTGTGGCGATTGCCGATCTCGAAGTCGTTTGGGTCGTGCCCGGGGGTGATCTTCAATGCCCCGGTTCCGAAATCCCGCTCGACGTAGTCATCTGCGATCACCGGAACGGTCCGGTTGGTCAGCGGTACCTTGACCATCTTGCCAACCAGGTCGCGATACCTGTCGTCGTCGGGGTGGACTGCGACTGCCACGTCCGCAACGATCGTCTCGGGGCGCACGGTTGCCACGACGACTTCGCCGTCGCCGTCGGCGAGCGGGTAGGCAACCTCGACCATCTCGTCCTCGACCTCAACCTGAATGACTTCGAGGTCACTGATTGCCGACATCGAGCCCGCATCCCAGTTGACGAGGTAGTTGTCCCGGTAGACCAACCCGGCTTCATACAACTCAACAAACGCCTGCGTCACCGCAGCCGCATAGCTGTCGT
>CAYNNW010000197.1:0-3734 GCA_964398435.1 uncultured Gaiellales bacterium
GGTAGGTGCGGGCGTCTCGTCCTCGTCATCCTCAGAATCAGAAGGAGCGTAACCCACGATGACAGCAACACAGGTAACGCCCCAGATGGTCAAGTCGCTGCGTGAGGCGACAAACGCCGGCATCATGGACTGCAAGCGCGTGCTCGAAGAGACGGGTGGCAATCAGGAAGAGGCCGTCCGTCTGCTTCGCGAGCGAGGCATGGCCGCCGCCAGCAAGCTCGCCGGACGCGAAACAACTGAAGGTCGGATCGAGAGCTACGTTCACGGCGGACGCATCGGTGTTCTCGTCGAGGTTGGCTGCAACACCGACTTCGTTGCCCGCAACGATGACTTCATCGAGTTCTGCCGACAGCTTGCAATGCACATCGCTGCTTCGTCGCCTCGATGGGTGACGCGTGACGAGGTTCCCGCTGAGGAAGCCGCTGCAGAGCGCGAGATCTACATGAAGCAGGCGGAGGACAAGCCGGAGCAGGTTCGCGACAAGATTGCCGATGGCAAGCTTGAGAAGTGGTACTCCGAAGTCGTGCTGATGGAGCAGTTCTGGTTCCGCGGCAAGGACGTGTTCGGCAAGGACACGACGATCGACGAGTGGCGCGCCCAGGTGAGTGCATCGACTGGCGAGAACGTCGAGATCCGGCGGTTCACCCGCTACCAGCTGGGCGACCGCTGATGTCAGACGCCGACATCGATGCGACCGCGACGCAGGTAGTCAAGGGCATCGGTGGTTCGAACGGACGACGACGCGTGCTCGTCAAGTTGTCCGGGGAAGCGCTGATGGGTTCGCAGCCGGCCGGTGTTGATCTCGACCAGGTCAACCGGCTTGCACAGCAGCTCGTCGAGGTCCGCGCGTCGGACGTTGACGTTGCCATCGTTGTTGGCGGTGGCAACTTCATCCGCGGTGTATCCCAGGCTGCTGCTGGCATGGATCGTGCCACCGGTGACTACATGGGAATGATTGCAACCGTGTTGAACGCACTGCCGATTCAGGACGCGCTGGAGCGGATTGGTGCTCCGACGCGCGTACTGTCAGCACTGGAGCTCTCGGAAGTCGCAGAGCCCTACATTCGCAGGCGGGCGATTCGTCATCTGGAGAAGGGGCGAATCGTCATCTTCGCCGGCGGAACGGGCAATCCGTACTTCACTACGGATACGGCTGCTGCCCTTCGCGCACTCGAGATCGGTGCAGATGCAATCCTGATGGCAAAGAACGGAATCGAGGGTGTCTATGACGACGACCCGCGAACGAATCCGGACGCCACGTTCCTGGCCCACGTGACACACGGCGATGCAATTCGCAGGAATCTGCGCGTGATGGACCAGGCAGCACTTGCACTCTGTGCTGACAACAGTCTCACCATCCACGTGTTCGACATAGAGGCACCGGATGCGATAGTCCGCGTGTCCCGCGGGGAACACATTGGAACGATCGTGCACACACCCACAGGAGAGAGCAACCGATGATTGATGACCTGCTTCAGGAATCGCGTGAGCGGATGACCAAGTCGGTCGAATCAACACGACACGAGTTCGGGTCGCTGCGCACCGGACGTGCCAATCCTGCATTGCTCGACCGGGTTGTCGTCTCGTACTACGGCACGCCGACACCGCTTCGGCAGATGGCGCAGATCGGCGCACCTGAACCGCGGCTTCTGACTGTCACGCCCTACGACAAGGGCGTGATGAAGGAGATCGAGAAGGCGATCACCGAGAGCGACCTTGGCCTGAACCCTGCAAGTGACGGACAGCTGATTCGCTTGCCGATCCCGGAGCTCAATGAGGACCGCCGCAAAGACATGGTTCGACTCGCACGGAACATGGCAGAAGAGGGGCGGATCGCAGTACGCAACATCCGCCGCGATGTGATGAGTTCGTTCAAGGACCTCCGCAAGGATGGCGACATCACCGAGGATGATGAGCGTCGCGCCGAGGGTGAGCTGCAGAAGGTTACCGACACCTACGTTGCCGAGATCGACCAGGCGCTCAAGGCCAAAGAGGCCGAGATCATGGAGGTCTGAGTGCGGCCTGCATCGGCTGAATTCATGACTGAATCCGAAATCCACGTCGAACGCCCACAGTCAGTCGCCATCATCATGGACGGCAATGGACGGTGGGCCAGCGAGCGTGGAGTGTCGGTGACGGACGGCCATCGCGCGGGCGGCAAGGCGCTCCGACGCGTTGTCGAATCGGCTCTCGACCACGGAATCAGCGACCTGGTCGTCTATGCATTCTCAACAGAGAACCATGCACGGCCACTCGAGGAAGTAACCGGCATCATGGGTCTGCTCGTCGAGCTGCTGACCTCGGAGGTCCCCGACCTGCACGAGCAGGGGGTTCGTGTCGTATTTCTGGGCCGTGAAGAGGGAATGCCCGAAGCAGTGCGCGAACTGATGCATCAGTCAGTCGAGTTGACCGCGGGCAACGAGCGGATGACCTTCGGCATTGCGTTGAACTACGGCGGTCGTGCAGAGATCGTTGACGCAGCACGGACAGTTGTCGAACGTGATGGGATCGATGCACTCAGTGAGCAATCCCTCTCGGCCGCGATGTATCACCCCGAGATCCGCGATCCCGATCTGGTGATCCGAACCGGGAATGAGCACCGACTGAGTAACTTTCTGATCTGGCAGGCCAGCTACAGCGAGTTTGTAGTTCTGGATACCCTGTGGCCGGATCTGACGGATGAACACTTCACGGCAGCGCTTGATGAGTATGCACGCCGCGAACGTCGATTTGGTGTACGTCCCGCAACGAAGCCGGTCGGTGGCGGATGAAGTCTCGCCTGATCGTCGCCGCGGGCGGTATTCCACTGGTGATCGTTCTGACGGTCGTGCAGTGGAACGGTGCGCTGCTGTTTGCGCTGATGGTTGCGATGGCCATTGCCGTGGCAGCCGGCGAGCTATTTTCGATGCAGCGATCCCTTGGACCGTATGTGCCTGCGGGCATGCTGGTAACACTGCTCATCCCGCTCTGTGCCTGGCGAGCCGGCGAAGGCGGCATGTTTGCGGCTCTGATCACCGCCATTCCGTTGACCATGGTGTTCGCCTCGCTGTCAGTCCCCCGTGAGAATCCCTCGGCAGCAATCGCGTCAACGATGTTCGGAATTCTCTATCTGGGTGTAGCTGCGGGACTGCTTGTCGTTGTCAGAACCAGTCCACACGGGGCTGCGCTGGTGCTGATCCTGCTCCTGGGCACGTGGATGACTGACACCGGCGCGTACTTCACCGGGCGGGCACTGGGTCGACACCCGCTGGCACCGCGGATTTCTCCCAACAAGACGATTGAGGGACTTATAGGTGGTCTGGTCTTTGGAATCTTCCTGGTCTGGTATGCGCACTTCATTACCGGCGACAAGGGAGACCGCTGGCTCAGCGGCAATGAGGCGCTCGTCATGGGGATCGGGATCTCGATTGCGACGGTTGTAGGCGATCTGTTCGAGTCGATGCTGAAGCGATCGGCAGGCGTCAAGGATTCTTCGCATCTGCTAGGCGATCACGGTGGCATGTTGGACAGGTTGGATGCCCTGCTACTTGCCGCGCCAGTACTGTACGTGTGCGCATTTCTCGTCGGAGTTCTGTGATGCACACGTCCGCTTCGACTACGCCGCCACGGCGAGTGGTGATCTGTGGCGCCACGGGTTCGATCGGCCAGCAGGCACTCGACGTGCTTGGCAGTCCCAACCTTGATGCGCCGCCAGTTGAGATTGTCGGCCTGAGCGCCGGCCGTGATGTCGAGGC
>CAYNNW010000197.1:3744-4646 GCA_964398435.1 uncultured Gaiellales bacterium
CCGCCGCCCTCGTCCACATTGCCGACGCAGGCGCCGTAGAGCAGTTGCGATCGGCCACGGCCCCCTATCGGGTCGTCGTCTCGATCGACGAGCTGATTGAACGCTCGGCGCCCGATCTGATTCTCAACGCAGTTGTCGGATTTGCTGGCCTGGAAGTCACGCTGGCTGCCGTGCAGCGCGGCATCGATGTTGCACTGGCCAATAAAGAGAGCCTGGTGGCGGCTGGCGCGCTGTGTCTGCGGATCGCCCGTCAGACCGGAGCACGGATCATTCCGGTGGACAGCGAACACTCGGCGCTCGCCCAGTGTCTGGCCGACAGTCCGGCGAGTGAGATCGAGTCGTTGGTTCTGACTGCCAGCGGCGGGCCGTTCAGAGGGCGCACGCGTGCAGATCTGCGCGGTGTTACCGTCGAACAGGCACTGGCTCACCCCACCTGGCGGATGGGTGGAAAGATCACCATCGACTCCGCAACCCTGATGAACAAGGGGCTTGAACTGATCGAGGCGATGGTGCTGTTCGATCGGCCGGCGGAAGACATCGAAGTTGTGGTGCACCCCGACTCAATCGTGCATGCACTGGTTCGGCACCGCGACGGATCGCTGCTTGCACACCTGGGCTGGCCGGACATGCGAGTACCGATTTCCTGGGCGTTGCACGCCCCCGCGCGACCGCCCCTCGCCGCACGGCGACTCGACCTGACTGCGATGCCACCGCTGGTCTTCCAGCAGCCGGACCTCGAGACCTTCCGTTGCCTTGCGCTGGCACAGCAGGCAGCAACGTCTGGCGGTGGGGCACCGTGTGTTCTCAATGCGGCGAATGAGGTGGCGGTCGACGCATTCCTCGACGGGAGACTCGGAGTGCTCGGCCTCGACCGCGGGGGTGCAGAGGTCCGCCCTACGGTG
>CAYNNW010000197.1:4656-5146 GCA_964398435.1 uncultured Gaiellales bacterium
CACCAGAATCACTGTCTCATGCGCGCGATCTGGACGGCACTGCCCGACGGCGCGCTACCGATGTACTGTCGACGTCGTTCACGTCACTCGCACACAATCCTGGGTAGTTCTGCCAACGGACCTGCATCGGTCGTGCACAACTTCCGGCCAAGTGGGCAGAATGAACCACCATGGGCCCTGGACTGCTGACGATCGCCGGACTGATTGCCCTCGTGGTCATCCACGAGGCCGGTCACTTTCTGGCCGCACGCCGAGTCGGTGTGCTTGCCACCAAGTTCTACATCTTCTTTCCGCCGGCACTGTTCAAATTTCGCCGGGGAGGAGTGGAGTACGGCATCGGTGCAATTCCTGCTGGCGGCTTCGTCAAGTTGCCCGGCATGTTCGAGCCACGGCCAGAAGAGGTGGAGCGAGGACTGCAGCAGGTACTGGAACCGCTGCTCTCGACACCGCCTCACGACGGTGATGCCCATTCCGTAGACAAGAGCCCTGC
>CAYNNW010000198.1:0-833 GCA_964398435.1 uncultured Gaiellales bacterium
GCTCAACCTGGCTGGCGAAGTCTGCATCCGTTCCGTGTTCGATACCTGCCATGTCGCACCCCTTCCCGTGAAATTCGCCCCAGTGGCGACAGACGAAGTATACCCGGGGGGCTGCGGAGTCCAGTGGCAGTCACGCCCCGGCAGCAGTCGGTTCGATCAGGTTCGGCCGGATCAGCTCAGACGATGGTGACCGGCGTGCCGACGCGGGCGATCTCGTACAGATCTTCCACGTCTGGAATCGCCATGCGAATGCACCCGTGCGATACCGAGAAACCGATCGAGGTGGGGTTGTTGGTGCCGTGGATGCCCAGGTTGGGAGCGTCCAGGCCCATCCATCTCGTTCCGAGGGGATTCTTGGGGCCGGGGGGAATCGGCTTGGCATCCTTGGCCCAATCGGACTTCGGTGGTGTCCAGGTGGGATTCTTCTGCATGTTGACGATGTGGTACTCGCCGGGTGGCGTCGGATACCTGGCCTGTCCGACGGCGACTCCGTAGGACTTCAGTACTGACCCGTTGCGATACAGCGTCAAGCGGTGTGTCGTGCGGGAAATCACGATCTTCAGGATGAGGGCTGCGAGGGTGTCTTCGCCCGCAACTCCATCGTCAGCCATGTTGCTGTCGCGCTGGAATCGCCCAATGGCTGCTTCGGTAGCAGATCCGTACCGACGACCGTTCCACTCACGTGGATTCTTTTTCGGGTCAAACAGTCCGCGCTCTTTCAGCCGCAGGTGCAGCTGACGCACGTCCTCGCCGCGCGCACCCCGCTTCATCGGTGCCTCGCCCAGCACCTCGCTGCTGTCGTAACCGGAGATACGCTCGAAGGCGGGGTTGGC
>CAYNNW010000198.1:843-5119 GCA_964398435.1 uncultured Gaiellales bacterium
CAGCACGTTCCGGGTCACGCGACTGGTGTGCCCCGCCTGATCGGTTGCTTCGAAGACAACGCGATGGTTGCCCTGAGCCAGCCGGTCCACGGTGGTCAGCTTCCAGCCGACGTTCGAAACCGGCTCCAGTTCAACTGCAGCACGCTGACCGTCAATCGCGGCCGCGGCGCTGACCTTGGCAGTGTCGAGTGCCAGTGCCGACATCACGGGTTTGTCGGTGCTGAGCAGCGCGGGAAGTCGAAGGCGAACGGTTGGCGCAAGCGAGTCTGCAATTACGCGCCGGCGGGCAGTGGTGCGATTGCCGGCCTGGTCGGTGGCGGTGATTTCGATCCGCTGGCTGCCCTCACGCAGCCGAACTCTTACGATTGCGATGCCCTTCAGATTGGCGCGAGAGTCGCCGCGCTGCCGTCCGCTGGTCACTGCCACTCGGGCACCGGGCTCGGTACGGAATTTGAACCGTGTGACCTTGCGGCCACTGATCGCCGGTCGTCCGCGCGGCGAGAGCATCCGCAGGTCTGGCGGTTTCGTGTCGACGGAAATCCTGCCGTTCCAGCTGAGGCGCGTGCGCAGCACACCGATCGGGCCGATCGTCACCCGCGCCTTGTGTGTGCCGTCTTTCAGTGCGCTGGGCCGGATGGCAATGATCCCGCCTGCGACGCTGATTCGGCGCGTGGGGACCCGCTTGCCGTTGATTCGGGCGTCAATCTGATCAGCACTGACCTGCGAGCCATTCTCAATGGTGATCAGCAGATCGGGGCTCGACGTGTTGACCACGCGACCCGGGCTGACCGCTCCGATCGAGGGTCGCGCCGTGCTGGCCCAGAACACACCGACAGCTCCCGCGAAGGTCGAGGCTGCGAGCAGCGCAACGCCGATCAGGATCGTACGTCGTCGACGGCGCTGTTCCCGTTGAGAACGGGGTCGTTCTGCCCCAAAACCATGCCCACGTGTCTGTGCCACATCTCAATGGTACGAGATAACTACCAACCCTGAGGAGAGTCTGTCGACCAAGTGGCCCATCGAGGACCATCCTGATCGACCAGGGCGGCCCGCCCGAGGGGCAGGTCGGCCATGGGCTAGCCCGTCAGCCCCAGCTTGCGGGACAGCGCCCGTCGGTTGAAGCGCAGTCGCCAGACCCGCCAGATCGCCTCCAGCACGATCGACCCGTTCATCTTGGATTCACCGAACTCGCGGTCGATGAAGATGATCGGAATTTCGACCACGCGAAATCCTGCCAGCAGCGTACGGAAGGTGAGCTCGATCTGGAACATGTATCCGTGCGCCTCGACGTCGTCGAGATCCAGCCGTTCCAGCACGCGTCGGTGGAAACACTTGAATCCCCCGGTCAGGTCGCGGACGGGCACCCCCAGAATCGTGCGGGCATACAGTGATCCGCCCTTGCTGATCGCGCGGCGACTGAGCGGCCAGTTGCGGACGCCGCCGCCCTCGATGTTGCGGGAGCCCAGAACCAGATCACCATCGGCCGACGCCTCGATCAGGCGGTGTACGTCGGTGGGGTCGTGCGAGAAGTCGCAGTCCATCTCGAGCACCAGATCTGCCCCGGCTTCGAGTGCGCGCTGGAAGCCCGCGACATATGCCTTGCCGAGGCCCTCCTTGGCGGTGCGGTGCAGTACCTGGACCCGCTGGTCCCTGGCGGCCAGGTCATCCGCCAGTTGCCCCGTGCCGTCTGGCGAGTTGTCATCGATCACAAGAATCGTGCCATCGATCCCGTGCGTATCGAATTCGCCGAGCAGTGCAGTGACCATCCGCTCGAGGTTTTCGAGTTCGTTGTACGTCGGCAGGCAGATCCAGGCGCTGGGCGTCATGGAGTGCTTCTGCCCAGCCGAGGGGTAGGGTCAACCCATGTCCGATCACACCTCTGCCGCCACGGCCGTGCTGCCGTCCACGAATGCCTCGATTGCATTGCTGCTCGACGAGTTTGCCGATCGTCGTGAGCTGGCCGGTGACTCGCCGTTTCGGCTTCGCAGCTATCGCGGTGCTGCAGCGTTGATCCGTGAACATGCCGGATCGATTGCCGTGCGCGCGCGCGAGGGAACCCTCAGCGAGCTGCCCGGTATCGGCGCCGGAATCGCAGCAGTGATCGCCGAGGCGGTCGAGACCGGAACGATTGCCGAGCTGGAAGTCGCGCGCCAGGAGGTTCCCGACGGTTTGCTGCATCTGACGCGCCTGCCGGGCATCGGCGCCACGACGGCCCGACGGATCTGGGAGGCCGCCAACGTGCAGAGCATCGAGCAGGTGCTCAGCGCTGCGGCCGACGGTCGGCTGGATGGAATCAAGGGCATCCGGCCCGGGATTGTGCAGCTGCTGGCGTCGCTCGACCCGGATGAGGACCTTCCGGAACTGATGCCCAGTCGAGGCGCTGCACCATGGGTGCGCGAGCGGGCGGCTGCAGCGCTGGGACAGCTGCGAGCTGCAGTAGTCGAGTGCGGCGCACCGTTCGAGTGCATTCCGGGCGGCAGCTTTGCCACGGGAGCCGAGCGAGTCGATGAGCTGGTCGTTGCGCTCGTGCCCGCAGCACCGGCGTCGTCGGCGAGGACACCCACAGCATCCGTTGATGATCTGGCCGCACAACTGAAGGCGGCAGGATGGATGCCACTGGAGCAGGGCCGCTGGATGTCGCCGGCCGGATCAACCGTGGAGCTTCTGGATGGTGTTGCCGACCCGGCAAATGCCTCGCGCATCTGGACCGCGTCAACGCTCCCCGACGGGGCCATTCCCCCCGCGGCAGCCAGTACCGCGAGCCTCGCGACAGCGGGACCGCTGCAGCTGTCGAGCCCAGCCGATGCAGCAACATTCGTCGCTGCCGGACTGCAGCCGGTTCCCACGGAGCTGCGGCACGCATCCCGGGCCTGGCAGGCAGCGTCCGGCTCCGAACAGGATGTCTTCGCCGAGCTGGTCACCGCTGCGCAGGTTCGCGGTGATCTGCACTGCCACTCAACCTGGAGCGATGGCGATTGCAGCATCGCTGAGATGGCTGCCGCCGCTCGACGCCGCGGTGATGAGTACATGGCAATGACCGATCACTCGGCTCCCTACGCGCTCGTCAACGGTCTCGGCCCCGATCGGCTGGCGGAGCAACGGCTGGAGATCGAGGCGCTGAACAGTGAGTTTGCGGGCGAGTTCACGCTGCTGCAGGGCAGCGAGGTCGAAGTGCTTGCCGATGGCAGCCTGGGGCTCGACGATGCCACGCTGTCGACGCTGGACTGGGTCGTGGCCTCGTGGCACGTGGCCCAGCGACAGCCCGAGGATGTGATGTGGGCGCGGATCGAGCGGGCGGTTCGCAACCCCCTGGTCGACGCGATCGGCCATCCAACTGCACGAGTGCTTGGTCGACGTGGCCCGATCGCACTCGACATCCGTCGTCTGATTGAGCTGTGCGTCGAGACCGGGACCATGCTGGAGATCAACAGCAATACGCAGCGGTTGGATCTGTGCGCCGAGCACGCCGTGCTGGCTGCCGAGGCCGGCGTGTTGATCTCGATCAATACCGACGCGCACCAGGTCGAGGGACTGGAAGATCGCGATCATGGCGTGGCAACCGCCCGTCGCGCCTGGCTGACCACCGAGCAGGTTCTCAACACGCGTCCGTTGGCACGGATTCAGGATCTTCGGCCGCGAAACCGCGCCTGAGCGAGTGCTCGTCGGCCGACCGTCAGCTGGCCAGGAAGCGGGAGACCATCGCCGAGAGTCCGTCGGGGAGCTGCTGCCCCTCGTCACCTCGGCTGTGCACCGCCAGTGCGGCAAACATCTCGCCCGACTCATCGGCCCGCGGTGATCCGCTGACACCTGGCTGGGCACCGACGCTGCCCACCGCCTGCCCCGCCTGTGCGAGCTCGTGCTTGGCAAAGCGACGGATTTCCTTGTGGCGGCGACCCAGTGTGGCGAAGCTTCCCTGGTTGGCGATCTTGCGGAATGCCGCCATGAATCCATCTTTGTCCGTCGGGCTCATCAGGGTGGCGTCGTGCCAGAAGGCTCGGGCCAAGACGCTCAGCGACGGATTGGACTGGGCAGCGTCGAGCGACAGTGTTCGGCTGGAGACGTCGATCGAGGGAAGCTCACCCGGCCGTGCAACCCGCACGCTCCAGCCACCGGAGAGCAGGTTCCGTGCTGCCGGCGTCAGGCCGAACTGCTGCATCAACTGGTCGCGCAGCGCGACCGCCGCGGGCGACGATGAGAGCAGCAGTCCCCTCAGTGAGGATTCCAGTGCAAACGCCGCCTGCATGCCTGCGGCGTCGCCAAATCGTGAGGTTATCAT
>CAYNNW010000199.1:0-5102 GCA_964398435.1 uncultured Gaiellales bacterium
CGACGGACGTGGTCGACAACCCCGGACGGCATGGTCAGTGGGGGCATCTTGACGAGGAGTTGCTCCAGGGAATTGGTCGACTGTCAGGATCGATTTCCCGGGCAATCGAATGTGCTGCGACCGAAATACCAGACCTTGGACGTCGGCTCGCCACAAGCGGCGCAGAATTCCTCGATGTCGGAACCGGCACGGGATGGCTTGCCATTGCGCTCGCATCGACGTTCCCGAACGTGTCGGTCACCGGCATCGACCTGTTCGACCCAGCGCTCGAGCTTGCGCGTCGCAACGTTGCAGAGCTCGGCCTAACCGAGCGGATTGCGATCGTTCAGGCTGACGCGACTGACATGGAGTATGTCGAACGATTCGACGCAATCTGGCTCCCGCTACCATTCCTGCCTCGCGACATAGTTCCAGCCGTATTGACATCAACTTTCCGGTCGCTCAAGCCCGGCGGGTGGGTGTTGCCCGGGGTCTTTGCCGGCCCCCCTGATCCGCTGTCGCAGAAGCTTGTTCGATTGCGCACGCTTCGTAGTGGCGGATATCCGTGGGACGCATCCGAACTTTCTGAGCTGCTCGACGCGGCTGGATTCAATGGATCGCACGAGGTGAACCGCACCTGGGACGCGCCTGCTCGGCTGTTCGCCGCACAGCGATAGGCTGTCGGCATGGAAAGCCCCAGCCAGATCACCAGTCGTGCGAGCGCCGTCGCGCTCGCAGATATCCCGCGCATACCGCTCTCGGGCAGCGTGTCGTGGGTGCCCATCCGCTCAACACTCGGCTATCAGGCCCACGGTATCAATGCCTGGGTGGCAGACGCGGTTGGTGCCGATGTGATTGAGCGGCATCGCGAAAGCGCGTCATCCAGGCATCAGGAGCTGTATCTGGTGGTGACTGGTCGGGCCCGGTTTGAGGTGGACGGCGAGCAGATCGACGCGCCTGCTGGAACCCTGGTCTGTGTTCCTGACTGGCAGTCTGAGCGGTGCGCTATTGCCGAGGAGGCGGGAACCACAGTGCTCAGTCTGGGCGGGCCGCCGACCTTCAGTCCAAGCCCGTGGGAGTGGACACACCGTGCGCTGCTGCAGGCGAAGGTCGATCCGGAAGAAGCGCGCGCCATCTTTGAGGATGGGCTGCGCACGCTTCCTGACAGCGCGGCCATGCACTACAACTATGCCTGCCTGGAAGCGCGACTGGGACAGCCGGATGCCGCGCTGGCGCGACTGAAGACCGCAATCGAGCTGAAGCCAGATTTGCGCACGCACGCGCGCGATGATGCAGATCTCGACATGCTGCACGGGTCAGCTGGATTTGCGGACCTCGTCGGTGGATAGGGATCAGTCGACACGGATCGCCGCCGGGCCACTGCGTTCGTACCGCCGATCACATCTGCGCGGCGACCTGTTTGCCGGCCTGACGGTTGCGGCACTCGTCATTCCGCTGGGCCTTGCCTTTGCGGAGGTCGCGGGGCTGCCTCCCGTGTACGGCCTGTACACCTCGATCATTCCCGTGATCGTGTTCGGAATCGTGGCAAGCACGCCACAGGCAGTCGTCGGCGCCGAGGCGGCGCTGTCTGGAATCGTTGCGGCCGCGATTGCGCCGGCAGTTGCTGCCGGGCACGACCCGGTGCACGCGGCGGGCGCGCTGACGATCATGATCGGGGTTGTCAGCCTGATCGGCGCAGCGCTGAAGTTGGGGCGACTGGCGCAGATCATTTCGCGACCAGTCTTCATCGGCTACCTGGCGGGAGTTGCCGTCTCTGTATCCGCCGGGCAGATCCCGCGCCTGATCGGAGCGCCGTCGATCGATGCCGACACGTTGCTCGGAATAGTTCGGGCGCTTCCCGCTGCATTCGGTGCAGCGAATGGCTATGCGGTCGCTATCGGTTGTGGGGTGGCCGTGGTTGTTCTTGCGGGACGCATTCTGGCTCCGCGAATTCCGACAGCACTCGTGGCGCTGGTTGTGGCAACGGCCTGCAGCGCGCTCCTGGATCTGCGTGATGTTGGCGTCAGTGTGGTCGGGGCATTGCCGCATGGCCTGCCGGATCTTGTGGTGCCGCGTATTGACGGATCTGACCTCGTCGGGCTGACAACGTCTGCTGCAGCAATTGCGCTCGTTGGATTTGCAGATACAACTGTGGTGTCACAGGGATTTGCCGCGCGCAACGGCTACCGCGTCAACAGTACTCGCGATCTTGCTGCACTCGGTGCTGCGGACCTCGCGTCGGGGGCGTTTGGAGGACTGCCTGTGTCTGCGAGCAGTGCGCGAACTGCAGTTGCCGAGGCATCCGGCGGCCGCACCCAGGCAGCTCCGATGCTGTCGGCGGTGTTGATCATGGTGATGTTGTTGGGGGCGGCCGACCTGGTGCGCTGGGTGCCGCAACCGGCGCTGGCCGGCATCATCGTGGCCGTGATGATCGGACTGATTGACGTGCGGGCAGTCGCCGCGCTGGCACGAAGTCACCGCAGCGAGTTGGTTGTCTGCGGCTCGGCATTTGTTGGCGTGGCAATCGTGGGAGTCCTGCAGGGTGTCGCAATCGCGATCGCAATCAGCGTTGCCGCGACCGTGCTTCGCGAGGCGCATCCGCACGGTGCAGTTGTTGGCAGGCGAGCTGAATCCGGCGAGCTTGTACCGGTGGATGAAGCGGAGCATGTCGAGCCAATCGACGGCACCGTCATCTATCGCTTTGACGCACCACTATTTTTCGGAAATGTTGATGCGCTCTGCAGCCGACTGTGGGCGGCGGTTGAGGCGGCACAGGCCGCTGGCCAGGACGTGCGATACGTCGTCATCTCGGCGGCGGCGATTACGGATATCGACTACACGGCCTGTCGCGAGCTCGAGGAACTGGACGCCGCCATGGCGAGTCACGGCATCACGCTCGTGCTCGCCGGCCTCAACCACGAAGTGATCTCGCTGCTCCAGGTCGACGGGCTGCTGCAGCGGTTTGGCGACCGTGCGACGTGCCCGAATGTGGGTGCCGCACTTGCCTTGCAGCTGGCGTCAGTCGATCACGCGGCCGAGTGAGATTCGGGTGATCTTGCCCTTGGCGAAGAAGAAGTCGGTCACAACCGACCCCGCATCGCCCGTGCCCACACGACAGATACCAGGGTCGGACTCGTCGCACTGAGCCGATGGCAGCGAGGCGGTGAGCTTGGTGGTGGCGCTCCCCACCCCAATTCCTCCGGCAGTCTTGTCCCCAGGGTTCGTCGTTTCAACATAGATGACCTTGCTGGTCTCAGTGTCCAGGCGCACGGTCAGACGGCCACCCCAGCCCAGCTCGATATAGCCGCCAAGCTCGCCGGTCACGGTCTTCTCGCTGTCAGGCGGTCCAAACGTATCGACCACTTCCGAGCGGGGCGCATCAACACCGATTCCAGCGATCGAGTCTCCGGGCAGCACCGACGCCGGTGCGCAGTCCTCGCCACAGTCGCCGCTCGAAGTGGTGGTGGTGTCTACAGTCTTTGTGGTCTGTGTGGTTGTCGTCGATTCAGTCGTTGACGATGTCGTTGAGGGCGTCGTCCGTACAATGACGTCCGAGTCAGTCGTCGTCGATTTCTTTTTCGAGGTCGTGGAGGACTTCGATCCATCGTCTACGCATCCGCCGGCCGCCGCCATCAGCAGCACAAGCAGTACAGTGGGAACGAGTCGGCGAATCAGCGAGGTGCACGTCATGGGCGGGTTCTGCCTGATCGGCGGTGTTTTCAATCGTGCCGACATCTGGGTAGGTCCGGGCAATGCACCGAGCAGCATCCATACGGCGCCTGACGCGACTCAGCCTCTGCCTGGTAGTTGTTGCAATCACTTTCTCCGGATGTCTGGAGAGAGAGGAGTCGAACAGCGGCCCGGCACAACCAGCCGCGTCGCACCAGTCCGGCCCGCGCCCCACCCCGCAGGTACGAGCCCGCATGCGAGCGCTGCTGAAAGCCTGGGTGCGCGAGGCGGACGCACCGGGCGCACAGCTGTCATTGACCGATGGTTCGCGCATGATCAGCGTGGCAGCCGGCGTCGCAGACCGCGGCAGCGGCCGAAAGATGACTCCCGACGACCGTCTGCGCGTTGCCAGCGTTTCCAAGACGCTTGTTGCGGCTGTGGTGCTTCAGCTTGTTGAGGAAGGAAAGCTCTCGCTCAGCGACACGATTGACGAATGGTTTCCAAAGATTCCTCGGGCGCGCTCAATCACTATTCGCATGCTGCTCGACCACACGAGTGGCGTGCCCGACTACACCGAAAGCGACGCATACTCCGAGCTGCCTGATGGGCCGGACCACCCCTGGGCGCACGTGCGTACCGCTCGTGTCGTTGCGACGATGAAGCGCCCGTTCGCACCAGGTGATCGTTACTCATATTCCAACTCCAACTATCACCTGCTCGGGCTGATCGTCGAGGACGTTACGGGTACATCGCTCGCGGCACAGATTCGTCGTCGGGCATTTCGTCCAACGGAACTGGAGGACTCGGTGATGGACGATGGCTTCGGGCGGCACCCGGCGACGGCGCGAGGCTACGACGCCGATGGAAATGACCTGTCGCGATCGGCATACGGGTCGGGCAGCGCCTGGCGCACTGCTGGTTGGGCGGATGGTGGCGCGGTGATGACGGCCCGCGACCTTGCCTGGTGGGGGCACGACCTGCTGACACCCGATGAGATCCTCAGCGCACGGATGCTACGCACAATGACCGAGCCCGCTGTCACCCGGGAGGATGGGAATGGCCTGGGCATTTTCGGGGACGACCCCATGAAGAAAGGTCGGTACCAGGCGGTTGGGCACGACGGTGGTGATCTGGGCTACGAATCGCTGATGGTGCATTACACCGACCTCGATGTGACGGTGTCATTCATTACGAACACCGAAACCGGTGACGACGCACCCGATGCGCTCCCACTTGCGCGAAAAGCTGCAATCTACGCAGCCGGTGTCCCCACAGTGGGATAGCGTTCGGCGAATGGATCAGGACCACGATGCTCGCCAGCCCGGCACGCTGAAGGTGGCGTGGATCTTCGCCGCGATATCGGTTGCGCTGCACGTCGGATCAATTGCGGCAATGTTTGCCGTGGAGTGTCAGGCGGCTGCAGCAATGCTGCTCTATCTGCTTGCGGGCGCTGC
>CAYNNW010000200.1:0-379 GCA_964398435.1 uncultured Gaiellales bacterium
TGGCCTCGCGGCCCATTCACTCGTTGCGGTGCTCATCCTCTCCGCGCCAGCGGTACTGGTGGGCATGGCCGTCGGTTTCATCATCAGCCTGTTCCAGGCTGTCACCCAGATCCAGGAACAGACACTGACCTTCGTCCCGAAGATCATTGCCGTGTTCCTCATCCTGCTCGTCACCGGCGGCTGGATGATTGGACAGATTCGCGAGTTCACGGGCGAGACGTACGAAGACGTCGCTGCGCTCGTCAGGAGCTGACCCGCCGTGCCCGATCTGTCGTCCATCAACCCCCAGGATGCGCTTGACGCCATCAGTGCGTTGACGGGCAATCCGGCCGAGCTGTCACTGCTCGCAGCACTGGTGGTCTTTGGACGAATGATCGGC
>CAYNNW010000200.1:389-5101 GCA_964398435.1 uncultured Gaiellales bacterium
GATCGGCTTTTTCATCCTGTCGCCGTTCTTTGGAAGCATGAACATTCCGATGACGGCACGCGTTGGTTTCGCCGTTGTACTGACTGCCGTGATCACGCCGGCGGTGGCCACCAGCACGATCAAGGGCATCGCAATGTCGGGCGGCGGATTCGGCCTGCTGATGCTGTTCATCAACCAGGTGCTGATCGGGCTCGTGCTCGGACTGATGGGGGCTCTCGTCGTCTATGGCATCGAGTCGGCCGGCCGCATCATCGATACCCAGCGCGGCTCGAACATGAGCGACATCGTGGCGCCGATGACCGGTGAGCGCACATCACCGACGGGCCAGTGGCTGATGATGCTCGCGGTCTCGATCATGGTTGCAACCGACCAGCACCTGCTGCTGCTCAGGGGCGTGGTCAACAGCTTCACGCTCTTCCCACCGACGTCGTCACTCAGCTGGGTCGGGTCACCGCACGACGGCCATGCATCGGAGTTCGTGCTTCGCCTTGCCGACTTCTCGGGCCAGTCACTGATCATCACGCTCAGCGTTGCCGCGCCGGCGATGTTCTCCCTGCTGATGGCCGACGTCATGCTCGGCATCATCAACCGCGGAGCGCCCCAGGTGAACGTGTTTGCACTGTCACAGGTCATCAAGGGCCCGCTCGGCATTGCCGCGGTGCTGCTCTCGCTGATGGCTGTTGCGAACTACATCGATCAGACAGTGTTCGACTGCGCCTGGGGAGCCGGAGACAGCTGGCTGAACACGATGCTCAAGACCATGCATACCGGCAGAGAGTACGACTACTGCAGCGGCTGACCGCTGAACCCACAGTGCACACGGCCTCGACAGGGCACTCGCACGAGAGGAGGTGAACGAAGCTAGATGGCAGACTCAGAGGACAAGAGCTCCAAGAAACACGCGGCATCCGCGAAAAAGAAGCGCGACGCCAAGAAGAAGGGTAACGTCGCGCGCAGCCAGGACGTGCCGACCGTGGCAGGGTTGATCGCTGGCTTCGGCACCATCATCGGGCTAGCACCGTCGATGTACGAACGACTGATCCGGGTCATGCGCGAGTGTTTCGCACAGATCCAGCAGACCGATCAGATCGACCTGATGCCACTGTCGATCCACGTGCTCAAGGAGATTGCGATGCTGTCGCTGCCTCCGATGTTTGCCGTGATGATCACCGGCATCCTCTGCCAGCTCGGCATGGTCGGCTTTGTCGTCACCGGCGAGCAGATGAAGCCCAAGTTCGAGAAGATCAATCCGGTCAAGGGCATCAAGCGCTGGTTCTCGATCAAGTCGATGGTCGAGCTGGGCAAGTCGCTTGCCAAGATTCTGATCGCCTTCGCCGTTGGATTCTGGGTCTGGAAAGACCAGATCGACCGCATCGTCAACGCGGTGGGCCTGCAGCCCCACGACATGATCGTCGTCGGTGCGTCGATGATCCAGAACCTGTTCTGGAAGCTCGTGATCATCTTTCTCGTCATTGCGGTGGTCGACTACATGTTCCAGCGTTGGCAGTGGCAGCGGGACCTGAAGATGAGCGACAAGGAACTCCGCGACGAGTACAAGAACACCGAGGGTGATCCCTACATCAAGGCAAAGCGGCGGCAGATGGCCCAGCAGATTGCCATGCAGCAGGCCAGCGAAGACAACGTGCCCCAGTCCGACGTTGTGGTGATCAACCCCACCGAACTTGCACTGGCCATCGCCTACAACCCATCGGTGAATCCCGTGCCGATGATCGTCTCGAAGGGCGAAGCCCGCCATGCCGACTCGATTCGCGAGGCGGCACGCGGTGCGGGCGTGCCCGTTGTTCGCAACAAGCCCCTGGCTCGCGCACTGTTCGAGGCCTGCGAAGTCGGCGACATTGTCCCGGCAGATCTGTACCGCCCCGTTGCGGAAGTACTCGCATACGTGCTCTCGCTCGACGAGGAAGTTGCGGCAAGTGTCGAGGGCGCCGCCGAGATTACGCCACCTGCCGACACGGTTCTTGCAGCCAGCTGAGGTTGTCGCACAGGTGTCGGATCACGAGATTCCATTGGCTGGCGGACGCTCGGGTACCGTGGTCGTACGTGTCGGCAGCACGGTGCGCCGTTCGACCGGACCGTGGACGCCCTCGGTTCATCGACTGCTTCGCCATCTGGAGCAGTCCGGGCTCGCCGGAGTTCCACGCCTGCTGGGCTGTGATGACCAGGGACGCGAAGTGCTCGAGTTCATCGAGGGCGAGGTTGGTCACCGCCCGTGGCCGGAAGCTCTGCGGACCGACGCGGGTGTCAGACAGTGCGGTGCGTTTCTTGGGCAACTCCATGCAATCACCACATCGTTCCCACAGGCAGACGATGACTGCTGGCGCATCCGGGCCAGCGGGCCGGTCATCTGCCACGGCGACCTCGGCCCCTGGAACACCGTCTGGCGCGAAGACAGGCTCGTCGGCGTGATCGACTGGGATTTTGCCCGGCCGGACGACCCGTTGCTGGACGTGGCACGATCGATGCTCTACACGGTTCCACTGATGCACGACGAGTCGTGCTGGGTGCGCGGCTTCAGCTCGTCTCCAGATCGCCTGCAGCGGCTGCTTGTCTATTGCGACGCGTACGGGGGGTTGTCGGCCACCATCGCACTCGATTCCGTGGAGCGGTACCTGGCCCGGGAGTCGACCTGGCTGCACGAGCTGGCCGAGGCCGGCGACCCGTTCTGGATCACACGGCGCCAGGATGGCGAATACGCTGCCGAGCTGGCCCGCCATACGGCCTGGCTCGCCAACTTCCGAAAGGCACACGAAATCTGAGCGCAGCCTTTCGCTGACATCGGCTGCTTACAGTGTATTGCCAGAACTGCAATTCCAGTGCATCGTGAATACAGGCACGTCCCCCACGTCGTGCCGACGGGCCATGGGCCCGACCCCACTCGTCAGAGGATTCGCAGGCACAGATGACGTCGTTCGGCAAGCGATTTGGCTTTCTCGGCCGCTATACAGAGGTATGGCTCGCAGCGCTGCTGTTCGCAATTCTCGGGCTGATCATTCTGCGCGTCCCGCCGACGGTGCTGGACCTGCTGATTGCGGTCAATATCGCGTTCGGCGTCGTGATCATCCTGACGTCGATGTACATCAAGCGCGCACTCGACTTCTCGGTCTTCCCGGCAATGCTGCTCGTCACCACGCTGTTGCGTCTGTCACTGGAAGTCGCATCGACCCGACTCATCCTCTCCGAGACCGATGACAACTTCCGCACCGGCGGCGTCGAGAAGGCCGTGCTGACCGCGGGACACGTGATCAAGTCGTTTGGCGAGCTGGTCACGGGCGGCAGTCCCGTGGTCGGAGTGATCATGTTCATCATCATCACCGCCGTGCAGTTCATCGTGGTTGCACAGGGTGCCGGCCGCGTCTCGGAAGTCGCCGCACGATTCACCTTGGATGCCATGCCCGGCAAGCAGATGGCCATCGACGCCGAGGTCAACAACCGCATCATCACGCCCGAGGAGGCGAAGGTGAAGCGCGCCGAGCTCGAGGCCGAGAGCAACTTCTTCGGTGCCATGGATGGTGCGATGAAGTTCGTCAAGGGCGACGCCATCGTCGGCATCGTGATCATCCTGGTCAACGTGATCGGCGGATTCATCATCGGTGCCATGGGCGGCATGAGCCTCAGCCAGTCGGCGAGTACCTTCACGCTCCTCTCCATTGGTGACGGTCTCGTTGCCCAGATCCCGGCGCTGCTCGTTGCCATCGCAGCCGGCCTCATCGTCACCCGCTCCGCCGCTCCACGGAACATGGGCGCCGAGCTCGGAACGCAGCTGATGCAGAGTCCACGCGCGCTGGGCATCGCCTCGGCAATCATCGTGATGCTGGGCATCGTCCCTGGCATGCCGCACCTTGCGCTGATCACGATTGGATTGATCATCGGTGCAGCAGCCTGGTTCCTGGGCAAGCGTGCCAAGACCCAGGCCGCAGTCGGCGAGCCCGATCTGGGCAGCGATCAGCAGCAGGACGAGATCAACCAGCAGATGCTGCGCGTCGATCCGATTTCGCTGGAGGTCGGTGCAGATCTGGAAGCCATGGCAGACCCGGATGGCCCGGGTGGCGGCGAACTGCTGGAACGCCTCAAGCACGTGCGACGCCGAATCGCAATGGAGTTTGGCGTCATCGCTCCGGGCGTGCGGGTTCGCCCCCATCATGGCCTGGCCGCCAACGAGTATCAGATTCGAATCAAGGGCGACCTCGTTGCCAAGGGCGAGGTCCAGGTCGGCGCATTCCTGGGTATTGGCCAAAACCTCGATATTCCGGGGCTGGAAGGCGAGCCGGCGAACGACCCGATATACAACACGCCGGCCGTCTGGGTGCCGCTGAACCAGCACGACATTGCGGCGCAGGGTGGCAGAGCTGCTCAACATGGCGCGGCAGGATGCACCCAATGTGGTTCAGGAGCTCGTCCCGAACCTGCTCGGTCTCGGCCAGATCCGCCAGGTACTGCAGAACCTCGTGCAGGAGCAGGTGCCGATCAAGGATCTCGGCACGATCCTCAACGCCCTCGCCGACCACTCGTACCACACCAAGGATCTGTTCTCGCTGACCGAGTACGTGCGCCAGGCACTGGGTCGCAAGATCTGCCAGCGATACCAAAGCGACGACGGCATGCTGCGAGTGTTCACGCTCTCACCACAGGCAGAACACGCCATCCAGAGTGCCATCGGTCACGACACATCCGGAACACCGGTGCTCAATCTC
>CAYNNW010000201.1:0-5094 GCA_964398435.1 uncultured Gaiellales bacterium
GCGGAAGCTGCCGCACCGGACGGCAGTGAGACAGGTTCGGTGCCCTGCCCAAATCCGTCCTGATCGAAGTATCGGCAGCGCAGGGGTATCTGCTTAGCAAGGATCTGATGCAAATTGTGTGAGCATTTCTGCACAATTTGCACTGAGAGGCGCTGGCGCCCCGTCTATACCAGCAATTCGTATCCCTGCGGCGTTCGGCCTCCGGGGGTAAGCACTCGGCGGGCACGGATGCGTCCAGCAGCAAGGCCGGCCAGTTCAGAAGTCAGGCTCTCCAGCAGGATCAGAGGATCCAGATTGAGCACGGTTCGTGATTCCGCCTCGTCCAATGCCTCCAGCGCAAGCAGTGCGTTTGCGCCAGCTCGGGTCGTGGCCAGCGAATGCAGGTGTGGAATGTGCGGGACCGAGCTGACGAGCTGGTCGGCGCCATGTCGGACCGCGATCAGATCGCGATACCAGGCGGATGCATCCTCGAAGATTGCTGCAAGTTCGTCGACCTGCGCGCGGCGGCCACGGCGCTTGGAGACCTTGTCGATCCCGTCAGGGTTCGATGCGCTCTTCAGTCTCCGAGCATCAGCCGGTGCCATCATCTCGATCTGTGACTCAAGTTCTGCGGTGGCAGCGGCTGCTGCCTCGGAGTGCGCCTGTTCCAGTCGTGCTCGCAGCGCTCTGGCAAGGTCGTGGGGGTCCTGCTGTCCGGCGCACAGTGCTGCCAGTCCACCCATGACAGTGTCGTAGCGATCGGCCGCCGGGCCACGGGTTGCGAGTTCACAGGCGCGCAGGTAATCGCCCCGTGACATGCGTGACACCTGTTCTGGATCGGCGCAGGGCACTCCTGCCGCCGCAAGCAGTTCGGCCACGGTAGCCGCGGGCATCGCGGGGAAGACCATTTCGACCGTTCGGGATCGAATTGTGGGAAGCACACGTTCGCGGCGCCGAGCGAGGAGCAGGAAGACCATTGCGCCGGGCGGCTCCTCCAACGTGCGCAACAGCGTGTTGGCTGCACCGGCATTGGTGGCCGCCAGGGTGTCGGCATCGTGGATGATCACCACCTGCCGCTCGGCCTCAAACGGCTTGCGCGTCGCCTTGCTTATGACGTCCTGAAGCTGGTCGGCGCGGAGCTCGGTACCCTGTGCCCGAACGACTGTCAGGTCTGGGTGCACTCCCCGCTCCACGCGCCGTAGCACGTCGCTCGACTCGCTTCCCAGAAGGCGTGCCGCCGCCCAGTTTGCTGCCGCTTCGGTACCGTGGCCGCTGCGCCCGGCAAGCAGCCAGGCGTGGGCGGGCACGTCGGTTACGAAGCGGGCAAGCAGGCGGGCAGCGCGCGGCTGTCCTGGCAGCGGAAGGGGCATCGACTCGACGAGTGAATCTGCGCGATGCCCGCTCATGAGCGTACCCCTGGCAGCATCGCGCGCTGAGCAAGGTGCTGTTCGATCTGCTCCGCAACTGCGTCGGCGGACTCGCTGGCGTCGATCACCACCCAGTCGGGATCTGCAGCGGCGAGCTCGTGATACGCAGTGCGCACCCGCTCAAAGAAGTCGGTGCCCGCTGCTTCGAGGCGGTCGGGCTCTTCGCCAGCGGCACTGCGGCGGGCATATGACGTGGGAACATCGATATCGAGCAGGAAGGTGAGCGATGGCTGGGTTGCTCCCATTGCCAGCTCGTTGGCCCGTCGGACAGCGTCGATTCCGAGGTTGCGGCCAACTCCCTGATAGGCAAGTGACGATCCGACAAAGCGGTCGGCGATGACGGTGCGCCCCTCGATGAGCGCCGGAGCGATTACCGTTCGCACGAGTTCGGCGCGAGAGGCTGCGTACAGCAGCGCCTCGGCGGCTGGATCAATGTGCCCCGTTTCAGGATCGAGCAGCAGTCGCCGGATCTGCTCGCCCAGGCGCGTTCCGCCGGGCTCGCGTACAACAAGAGCGCTGTCACCGTAGATGGCGACCAGTCGCTCCAGTTGGGTCGACTTGCCGCATCCATCAATGCCCTCGAGTGCGATGAACTGTCCGCTCACCGCACCATCGTACGTGAAGACGTCGGGGGTCGCAGCCCATTGAGCTGCGACCCCCGAAAGGTCATTCATCTGCTTCAGGTGTCAGCGGTTGCCGCGAAGCCGGGTTCGCGTGCGCTGGATCACCTGGATCACGAGGCCGAAGCCGATCAGGCCGAAGCCAATCAGGAAGACGCTTCCGAGCGTCAGGCCCGTGTACGGCAGTGCCGGTCCGCCACCGCCAGCAGCGGTGTTGGTCGGATTTCCGCCGCCACCATCAACCGTCAGCGGTGGATCGTCAGCAGGTGGATCCTCGAGATCGGGACCACCGGGTGGGTCGTCCGTCTTGCCACAGTTCTGGCCGGCAGTCGGGCCGCCACCATCAGTCTCTGACAGCGGCTCCTTGCCTGTGTCGCCGCCACCGGTCGTGTCATCGGGCATGCCCGCCTTCTCGATCGGAGGCATATCGGAATCACTTCCACCGCCTGAGGTGGAATCCTTGGGTGACGTGCTCGCCTTGCATGGGTCCACGGGAGGTGGATCAACCACGGGCGGCTTACAGTCGTCGACCTTGCTGACGACGACAGGCTCCTTTGGTGGCTCGCTCGTGGGCGGTGAATCCTTTGGTGATGAATCATCGCTGCTCGGTGGCTCGGTCTGATCCGAATCGCCCTTGTCGACGTCATCCTTCGATGTTGTGGAGCCACCACCGGACTGATCGGTCGTCGAGTTGGCGATGCCCTTGGGGTCGTCGCCGCCTCCGCCATCGGGTGGGGGCGTGTCGGATGGTGGATCCGTATCGGGCGGCGTGGTGTCATCCTTCGGATCGGGCGCCGGACTCTTCGGGTCAGTCGTCGAACAGGTGCCAGACCCTGATCCCGAACCGGTCGACGGATCGTCGTCCGGCATTGAGCTTGAGCTTCCGCCCGACTCGACGGACACGGGATCTGCCGGCATGGCGACATCCGTGTCGTCTGTAGCACCCAGTGCAGTGCCCGCCGGGACGGCGAGCAGCGCTACGGCGAGTGCGCTGGTCATCATTCGTGTTGTAAGCGTCTTCATGACAGCAAATACCCCTCGGTACGAAGGCCCTTTTGTCCAACGTACGACGGATCGGTGATGTGTCAAGGGAAAATTCCTGCACGATTCGGCCGACGCCCGATCTGTTGAGGCTGCGCCGTTCTCGCGTGATACCGTGCTGCCATGAGCAATTCTCGTCGCAGCATCGTCACAGGCGGTGCAGGATTCATTGGATCTCACCTGGTCGATGCGTTGGTTGCGCGCGGTGAGGACGTTGCTGTCATCGATGATCTGTCACACGGGCGTGCCGATCGCATTCCCACGGGCGTGACATTCGGGCAGCTGGACGTCGCAGACCAGGCCGCGGTTGCAGCATTTGCAGCCGATTGGGGGCCTGTGGATTGCTGGTACCACCTCGCTGCCCAGGCCGATGTGCGGGTCTCGACCGAGGACCCGTTTCGCGATGCGACGGTCAATGTCCTGGGCACAATCTCGGTGCTGGAGGCCGCTCGTGTGGACGGGGCCCAGGTCGTGCTCGCATCGACCGGCGGCGCAATCTACGGCGATGCACCGCTGCCAACCTCGGAGTCACACGTACCGGCTCCCGAGTCACAGTATGGTGCCGCCAAGCTGGCGGCCGAGGGGTACGTGCGCACGTACGCACTGCTGCACAACGCCCCCCACGCCATCGTTCGCTACGCGAATGTGTACGGGCCGCGGCAGGATCCTCATGGTGAAGCCGGCGTGGTCGCGATCTTTGGTGGTCGGGCCCTGTCGGGTGAGGCCGCCACGATCTTCGGCGATGGATCACAGACGCGCGATTACGTGTACGTCGGTGACGTAGTCGCAGCAACATTGCGCGCGGGTGACCACGCGATGGCCGCGGCGCGCGAGCGAGGCGAGGGGCGGGTGGCGGCTCCAGTGCCCCTCAACATCGGCACCGGAATCGAGACGAGCGTGACTGAGCTGTGGGATGCGATCGCGCGGGCCGCGTCGTGCAACATGGCGGCGGTTCACGCGCCCGCGCGTGCGGGAGAGGTTGCGCGCAGTGCACTAGATCCAAGCCTGGCTGGCCAGGTAATCGGCTGGATGCCAACAACCTCGCTTGGGGATGGCATTCAGGCGACGCTGGAGTGGATGCGCGCTGATCGTTCAGTCGCGTCAGCCTGAATGCGAGTCGTGCAGAAAGCGCCCAACCAGCGCGTCTGCATCAGTAACCCCTAAATGGTCACGCAGGTGCGCAACGACCGCCTCACGAGGTGTGCCGTCGTGGATGGCCTGAATGACGATCTGCCGGATTGCATCGTCGTAGAGCTCAGGGACTGACTCCGCTTCGCTCACCTGTTCAACGCTGGCCTCATCGAATGGTGCAGCTGGGTGCGACTCGGGTGCCGAGGGAATTTCTGCTGGCTCACCAGCCGATTGAAGATCGGGCCATGGCGATTCAGGTGGTGGTGCGGGCTGGGGGATTTCCAATTCGGGAAGTGCTGTCGATGGCTCAGCCGTCGGCTCGGGTGAATCCTGCACAACCTCGGCGACCGGCAGGTCGCTCGCCGTGGAACTGGTGCCATCGATGTCAGCGCCGTCGCTCATGTCAGTGGCGGGCCCTGCAGTGTCCTCGGTGTCGTCGATCAGCCAGCTGCTCGCCTGATCGGCCGATTCGTGTGTGGTTTCGTTGGCCGGTTGATCGGCTGGTGCATCGGCTGAAGTCTCCTGGTCCAGCAGCGGGTCAGCCAGCGAGTCGAGATCAACCTCCGCCTCCTGTGCCTTGCGGATCGCGTCGTGCAGTGGTCGAAGGTCAACCAGTGGCTCGCCCGGTGCAATGTCGGGCTCCGGTTCGACATCGGGTTCTGGTTCGGCCTCGAGCTCAGCGACAATCTCCTGCCGCACTGCAGCTGGCAGCGTCGGTTCGCTCATCGATGGCGGACGTGGTGGTGTGAGCGCCGACTGGTCAACCTGCGCCGCGCCCGCTGCGGGATGCGGTGGCCTCGGTGGCGCAGTCATCCCGGGCATGGCAGCCGATTCGAGTTGCTCGACAACCGGGCTTGCACTCTCAAAGCGATAGAGCGACGCCCCGATGCGGTCAT
>CAYNNW010000202.1:0-5086 GCA_964398435.1 uncultured Gaiellales bacterium
GATGTGATCCCGAATACTCGACGTCGAATACCGGTTTTCCAGCACGCTTGAACGGCTTGTAGCGGTGACACTCGCGGTACTGGACACACTGCTCGACCACTGCAAAGTCGAACCAGCGGCGCAGCGCTCGCACCTGGTCAGGATCGTTCTTCAGGCCAACCGCCAGCCCGAGCGAGTGCGCGATGTCAGCAAGCATTCGGTTGTAGGCAAGCTGGTCACTCGATGTCAGCGGGAATCCCGAGTCGTTTGAATAGCCGTCGACATTGTCAATTTCGACGCCGTCAAATCCTTTGCGTCGACACAGCTTCATTCGGCGCTTCATGATCGGTCGAAGCGTGTCGAGCGCACGAATGTCGAGCCAGCGCTCACCCTCCCACCCATCGAGCGGCTCACCAATGACCGACTGCGGAAAGCTGCCGGCGTCGGACCTCCAGTTCTCAAAGCTGCCGCCGCTGATGTAGCAGACCACACGTCGCCCGTCGCGGTGCAGCCGCCGAACCATGCGCTTGGGAACGTCAACCGCATCGACATCGTAGATGTCAGCCTCAACGGAACGATCAACCGGATACGAGGACAGCTGCCACTGGAACGTGTCACTGCGTCGAGGCTTCCAACACCGGCCTCGGCAGCGGGCAGGCGATCGCGCGGTGACTTCAGCGCCGGTTGGCGCAGCCGCGCTTGGTGCAGCGGCGTTTGGCGCAGCGACTACTGCAATACACAGGTATACGACCGCTACGAGGGTAGAGAAACGCATCGCCCCCACTGTCCCCGCGAGGAGTCGAGATCATTCATCTGCCGGCCGCGCATACCATCGACGACACCGAACGTCGGGGGTGACTGGCGGTCGCCCCTAGAGAGCGGGTGGCTGACCGCCCTGTGGTGGCGGTGTTGGCGCGCCACCGGGTGTCGTGGGAGCTGATGGCGTGGTTGACGGAGGCGTGGGCGTCGACGGGCCGGAGGGCGCTGACGGCGCTGGTGGCGTCGACCCTGGAGTCGGTGGCGCTTGTGTGGAGCCGCCGCCCTGCTGGGTCGTGCCGCCGGGCTTGTCCGGTCCTCCAGCGATCGTCTTGTACTGCTGCACGGGGTTGAAGTCCCCGCCACCACCGGCAATCGCCGAGTCAGGGATTGGCGGCACCATTGGCGGCGGGCCACCCGGGAGAGGCAGCTGATGCGTCTTGGGGGGACCAAAGTCCGGACCCGGAGGGCCGCCGCCGGCAATCTGCTTCGGTCCGCCGCCCTGGATTGGACCTCCGGGAGGCATGCCGGGGGGGCCAGCCTGAGCTCCACCGATCATTGCGATGAGCGAGGCCATCAACTGCTGCAGCATCTGCATCATCGACTGCAGCTGCTGGGTGGGACCGCCCAGTTGCGCGGCGCCGCCAAGCGCCTCGCCGAATCCGCCGCCAACGGCGCCCGGATATTGCATGCCGGGCATTCCTGGTGTGGCGCCCATGTACATCGATGGTGACATCGGCATTGCCTGACCGCCCCACGGTGACTGCATCATGGGAGGGGTCTGGGAAGGAACCATCATCAGAACGGCACCCAGCTGCTGCATCATCCCGCCGAGCAATTGCATCGGGCCCTGTGCAGGGAATTGCTGGGCGGGAAATGCGCCGATTCCGGGCTGCGCCACCGGGCCGCCCGGGGGGAGTGGAATCGAAGGAAAGCTGCCGTATCCGCCGATGTACATCTATTCACCTGCTTCGCACGAATTGGCCCCTGGGGAGAGGGGAGTCCAGAGCCATATAACTACTGTATTGCAATTTGTGCAATAGATTGCGAGCGTAGCGAACGTTTCGCGAATGGCGCCTGTTGTCCCACACAACTGCAGATGTGGCTCGGCGTATGGCTCGCACGGTAGGCTCGCCGGCACGATGATGAAACGCCTGAGCCGCATCACCCTCTGTGCAGCGACCTGTGTCGTGGTATTGACGGCAGCACCCGCAGCGGCGACTGCTGCAACGCTTGGACTGTCGCTGACAGCATCAACTGTCACCTACGGGAATTCGTTGTCTGCAAGCGGTCGGCTGGCACCGGCAGCGGCCGGAACCGTGTATCTGGAACGACAGAGCGGCACGACCTGGACCCGGATCGGAACAGACGGGCTGACCAGCGGATCGTGGGCGATTCGCGTGACCCCGGATGAGCCGATGACAATTCGGGCGAGGATGTCCGATGGTTCGGCCGTCAGCAGGTCGGTGACGGTCGGTGTGCGACCGCGCCTGATCGTGACCACGCCACGTGCAACCAGGCCCTTTGTGGGGTCGACGTTGCGCGTACAGGTGCGCCCCGCCCAGTGGAGCGGCCGCGCGCGGATCTCCGTCAGCTACGCCGGCCGTGTGCGCGAAACGGTGACTGCGCGGGTGCGGTCGGGGCTGCTACGAACGTCGATTCCGTCGCCGGGAGTCGGGCGCCTCCCCGTACGGATCAGCCTTCCTGCTGCGTCCGGCGGATGGGGCGCTGCCACCGGCTCGACATCAGTTCGCGCCCGCGCTCGACACCTGTCGTCGCGCTCGCGGGGGCCCGAAGTCGTGGCACTGCTGCGCCGCCTGCGCGAGCTGAACTTTCACACCCCACGCGGCGCCAGGCGGTACGACGCACGCGTCGCTGATGCAGTACTTGCATTCCACAAGTCCCAACGTATGGGTCGACGACGGGACGTCACCGTTACGACCTGGAAGCGGCTCGCACGGGCCCGACCGATGGAACCGCGGCACTCCGGGCCGTACAACCACGTCGAGGTGGACAAGTCGCGCCAGATCCTGATGGTCGTTCGCGACGGCGAGGTGCTCGGCACCATCCACGTATCGACCGGCGCAACCGGGAATACGCCCGTCGGGCGATGGCGCATCTACCAGCGCGGGGGATCACACCTGTACAAGTTCATGGCATTCCGGGGGAATTTCGGAATCCATGGCTACGTCCCTGTCCCCGCATGGCCAGCAAGCCACGGCTGCGTGCGCGAACCGATGTGGGCTGCGGGGTGGACCTGGGCCAACACCGACATCGGTGACACGGTCTACGTCTACCGTTAGATCCATGTCTGGCCGCTCCGGCAGCGGTTGCAGAGTTTGTTTTCTTCCTGATCCGGTGACACTTCTGGGGCATCCACTGTGCCGTTGACCTGTGCCAGACGAGGCACACGGACGGCCCTGCAGGGGGACAGGAACGATGACCGACAACACGTCCATGACGCCTGGTGGCGACGCTGCCGACGATACGAGCGCAGCGCACCAGCTGATCGAAGAGCGGATTGCTGAATTGCGTTCAATCGCCTTTGGCGACGAATCGGGAGCGGGACAACCGCACGTCGACATGACGCCTCAGTACGCACAGCAGCAGTCGGGCGAGTGGATGCCGGACGACGGCGACGACGGTTGGGAGACGGCCGCGACTGGCGGCGCAATCAAGGTCGTCCACCCCGGATCGCTCAATGATGCGGCACCGGCCGAGGTTGACGGGGTGGTGCGCCACGCAACTGTTGATGAGCTGGTTGCTGCGGGAGGACAGGCGCACCTGCATGGTGGCGACATGACCGTTCCGCCACGTGGACCGATTCCGCGCGGCCCGCTTCGCACGGGTGGCTTTGGGCACGCTCCGGCGGGCAACGCTGCTGGTGGCAACGCATCGTATTCGGCTCAGAATCTTCCCGAGTGGGCAACGACCGGCGAGGTCGAGGGCGGGAGCATTGATCCTGCCGCAACCGCGCTTCCGACGGCTGGCGTATCGCGCGGGCCGGCAATGGGCGTGGCGCGAACTGCGATGACTTCACTTCCACTGCAGATCGAGGCCTCGCTGAGCCGCGTCTCGCACGAGCTTCAGGAGGATGTTGCGCGCATCGAGCAGACGCTGCGCACCTGGGGCAGCCCGCAGAGCGCAACCCGCGCACTGGGCGAGGAATTGACTGCGTCGCTGCAGCGGATGGAACACTCGCTGCGAAAGGACCTTGCGTCGACCACCACCGCACTGCAGGACACCCTGCTCTGTGCGCCATGGAGCGACACGCTCTACGAGGGGTTGGCCGCCTGGTCGGTTCGCCTTGATGGCGCACTGGACGAGCACGTCGCCGGCATTCGCACGCAGGTCAACTCGCTCAATGAGCGCCTCATCGGGCTCGGTGGCGTCATGGAGGCCGCGACGCAGGCGTCCACGGCGCGCATTGCGGCTGATCTGAACCAGTCGGTTGAGGCCACCACGGCCGCGGCGCGCAAGCAGGCTCAGACAGATCTGAAGCGCCTGCAGCAGTCGATCGCTGCTTTCCAGGGCGAGTCGCGCAAGGGCGTGGATGCGCTCGGCCGACGACTTCACGCGATGCAGCAGCAGCTGACCGAGTCGCTGCAGGAGCTGCACACACGGCTTCCGGAAGACATTGCGGCCGTGCTGGGCGAGTTCCTCGAAGACCTGCATGGCCACGTCCGAACGCAGGGTCAGGAGACCAGCGAGAACATCCGCGAGGTCGGCCGCGAGACGACTGCGGCGATCGACCGGGTCGGCATCACCTTTGCCGAGCGAACGAATCAGCTGGACGAGCGGATTGCGCAGCGACTGCGCCAGCTCGGCGAGCACGTCGACCGCCGCTCCGGCGAGCAGGTTGCTCACATGGACCAGCGCTCCGATGCGATCGTTGAAGCGGTGGACCGCCGCGCCAGTGATGTGCTTGAGCGGATCGACTTCTCGATCGAACGTACGAACTCGTTCCTGCAGCCGGTGATCGAGCAGGGATTCGACAATATCGGCGCCCGTTTTGACCGCGACATCGAAGATGTTCGAGGTCTGATCGCCGCAGGCAGCAACGACGTCTCTGGCCGACTTCAGGACGTCTGGGAGACCCTCGGGACGTATCCACGACAGATGGATACGCTGCGGGTTCGCCTGGACGAGGGACTGGCCTCGGTCAAGGGCAGCATCGATCAGGCAGCCAAGGCAACTCCTGAGCGTGTTGGCACGGTGATCGAAGACTCACTGTCACGCCTGCACCGCCAGCTTGGTCAGGCAACAGGCAGCTGGGACGCGGCCCTGACGCGAAGTGTTCGTGACATCGAAACCGCGTTGACTGGGATGCGCGGCGAGGTGCAGGAGCAGC
>CAYNNW010000203.1:0-5048 GCA_964398435.1 uncultured Gaiellales bacterium
CGATGCCGCATTCAGTTGGAAGGTTCATAGCGGGCCAGCATACCGGGAAGACGAGCGACCCCGAACCGACGTAGCGCAAACCGTCATGGTCTGCCGCCACCGCCGGCCGGGGTCGCTTCCCACCGCCACACGGAGCCACCTCGCCCCTGGAACCCGTGCGCCGTTCGTCCCGGGGGGCGGGACGTCCGGTGCCGCTCAGGGCTCCAAACTCGCTGGATCAACCAAATCCGTAGGTCTGGTTCTGGATTACGCCTTGTGCGTACTCCAACAGCGTCAGTGCGGAGCGTACGCGATCTGCCACGAGCAGTGTCGGGGTTACCCCGTGTGATGGATCCTGGGTGGTCAGCAGGGCAATGCTGTGATCGACGTGCTCAAGCACGTGGTCAACCGCATGAAGCGCATCCTGGGGCCCTTCAACGCCAACAGCCTGCCGGATCAGTTCCGCGGCGCTTCGCATCTGGACGAGCGTCTCACGGTGAATGTCGAAACCGGGTGGGTGCGGCTTGATTCCTGGTTTGGGCTCAAGAATTGCCTGGGCGGCGAGCAGCGTCTTGCGCGCATCGTCCAACTGGCTCCACTGCCACGTCGGCGTGGTAGCTGTTGCCTCGGCAACTGCGGCTACGTCCAAGGTCATTTTTCGTTTCTCCTCCACACCCCGAACCTGTCCGGTCCGAGCGCTCGCAATGCCGACTGTTGCCGACATCCGGGTCGACGTAAGTACACACCAATTGGTGGGGGCCATGCGTCGGCAAGGCCTCACACCGTTGCTGCGGAAAACCCGCTACGGACCAGCTCGCGGCAGGACGATCGCCAACGAACCCGAATGAGGCACGATGAGCGAGGCCGCGCATCACTCCACGGCGCCCGCCCCGGAATCGTCCCGGGGCAGCGCTCGCGATCGGGACGCGGGTCGGTGGCAAACAGCAATTGTAGTCGTCGCGCTTGGGGTTGGCCTGCATCTGTCGGCGCCCGGGCTTCCCCCGGAGCTGTCGAAGAAGTCAGCCGACGTGATCGGGGCATCGGCTTCACCTGGATCTGTCGTGGCACCCACCCGCACGACAGGGCGGCGGGACGGAACGAGGACACTCGCTCGGGAGCAGGTACCAGCCGGACCAGACCAGACAGAGCTTGGACTCGCCGCAGGCGAGACAAGCGATTCTCCACACCTGCCGCGCTGGAAGGGTCGTGGATCGGTGACCGTTGACCGAAGTTCGTCCGTTGTCTTCGGCCGAGGAGGCCGCGTCCGTCAATACACAGTAGAAATTGAGGACGGCACGGGGATCGACGCTGGCGAAGCGGCATCAACCGTGGCTCGAACGCTGGCGGATGACCGCGGATGGACGGGAACCGGACGACCGAGGTTTCAACAGATCGGCGAGCACGGGCGGGCCGATATGCACGTGATCTTCGCCTCACCGGAGCTGACAGATCGTTTGTGCGCGCCGATGGAGACCCGCGGCATGTACTCCTGCCGATCGGGGCGCAACGTCGTGCTCAACTCGTACCGCTGGAACACCGGCGCATGGGCATACGGCGAAGATCTGGAGGCCTATCGGGCATACATGGTCAATCACGAGATCGGCCACGCCCTGGGGTACGGACATCGTGAATGCCCCCGACGCGGGGCATCGGCACCGATCATGGTGCAGCAATCAATCACGACTGCTGGATGCCGAGCGAACGCCTGGCCAACTGGGGACGAACTGGACCAGCTGGCCTGAACTCAGGCTGCCAGACTGCGAAGCCAATGACCGTAGGTAGTGGCCCCGCCGCGCGGGTCTTCCATCCACTCGCGTAGCTCATCCTGCTCACCAAAGGCCGCCAGCATCACCGGCACGAGCCGAGATGCAGCACTCTGGGGATCCCGCTCGAATTCCAGGGACAGCAGTCGCTGCGCGACCATCTCAAACTCCTGGTGAACAACCGACCCGATCTGCTGATCGAGTGCCAACCCTGCGATGAACACCGCCAGAGCCGCCTGGTTCCCCGGAAGGTTGCCCGCAATCTCGACCATCCACTGCAATGATTCACGCTGCCCGGACAGGTTGGACAGCGGCATCGCCCCAGACTTGCACAGCAGCATCTGCAACAGCTCTCCAGTCGCTCCGGCGTAGTGGGTGAGCGGAGGCCCATCCGGTGGGCACTCGTACCACGACGGCGGCGCCTCGCTCTGCACGCTGGTGAACTGGGTAAACCCAAAGATCAGGCCATCGCGCAACTCGGCGACCAGGTTCCCAAGGTCCTCCTGCGTTGCCGACTCGGACACCTCGAAGATCCGTGTTTCACAGGTTGCGTCAAGCACATCAAGGCGGATGGTGAACCCTCCGTCTTCGTCGGGAATTGCCTCGCCGGTGACCACGTAATCCGCGGGCTGATTCTCGTGCTCGGTCAGCTGCCTCAACTGGCTCGGCTCCAGCTGATCGGTCCACGACATGGGACCAACCCCGACCACGCATGGGACAACGAGAAAGGTCTGGGCATCGGTGCCGAATCGCACGAGCTCAGAGAGCACTGCCGGCAGGTCGCGGGTCATGCGCGACACCATGTCCGAACGTTCGATCATCGGCTGATCAACATCGTCGGTTCGAACCTTCGCGAGGGGCACGAATCCAACGCGAACCGATCGAGAGAACCGGTCTTCCATCATCCACTCGGGGTCGCTCAGGCCGTGGTACCAGAGCGGTTCCTTCATCGAGACCACGTGCACCTCGATGGCGGCGCCCGGATCCTGCGGCTCCGGCAGGTCATACATGTTTCGACGCTGCCGAATCTGCTGCGAGATCTCGAGCAGTTCCTGCCGCTCCACGCCGCCGTCGGTCACACTCATGACGCGATGCAGCAGGCGATCAGCCTGGTCCAGTGCGTCCGTGTCGAGAGCGCCCCGCAGCAGGGCAATTCCAACCGAGGCCCCGTGGCTCACCGGGTCGTATCGATCAAAAGCCAGGCGCAACGCCTCGCGCGGGCAGCCGTGGCCGACGAGGTCCTCAACCAGTCGTCTCAGAACGGCACCCGCTGCGTCATCGTGTGCGGCCGCCAGTGCTGTGCCGTAGCCCCGTACTGCTGCCTCGAGATCGCCCGATTCCAGGTCAAGCTGCGCCAGGTATGCGGCCGCCAGCGGGGCTCCCTGTGCTGCGAGCGGCTCGAGCACTGCGCGAGCGGCAGCCGGACCGCCCGCGCGCGCTGCACGCTCGACAAGCATCGCAACTGCCGGTTCGAGTGAGGGGTCGCCCGACAACGCCTGGCGCAGCAGATCGTCGATGACGCCTCCCTGTCCGCGCTCCTGCCGCACTCGCGCAAGTTCGAGCAGGGCATCCGGAGTCGTTGCACCTGAATCCAGATACCCCTGCAGCATCCGCTCGGCCGGCTCGAACTGCTCGCAGGCACGCAGCACCCGTGCCTGCAGGATCAGGGAACGCTCGCCCAGCGGATCGATATCCCGAAGGTGCTCAGCAGCCTCAACCAGCTCGCGGCTTGCGCCGGCCTCGAGTGCCGCAACGATGCAGTCGACCAGCGCTTCGGGCACGTTCCAGGCGCGTTCAAGCTGCTGTGGCAGAATTCGGGAGCGCCAGTCACGGCGATCGACTTCGTGCACGTTGCCCAGGTGATCCAGGACCGTGACGGGCGGCTCGCTTCGCCTTGGCCCGCCTGCTCCCGCAGCAAGTCGTTCGGCCAATCCCTCGCGACTGGATTCGGACGGCACACCACCGCTCGCTCCGTCCGCGCTGGTCGGATCGTCCGCATCATCGCCGCCGTCGTGGCCAAGTCGTTTACGCAGGCTCATTCACTGCACTCCTTTTGCCCGTGTCACACTCAGGCGGCTCGCCACAGCCCCTCGTCGGCTGCACCCGCGCGATAGATCGGATCATTGTCAGCCATCGTCTCGCTGAGAATCTGCCGCTGCGTATCGACGTCAATCATGTCGATCTGCCGATCCACCGAGCGGGCAACACCGCAAACGGCAGTCCAGACGTCGTCAAGCGCTGATCGCCGCTGGTCTGCGCCAGCATCCGGCGACAGCTCGACGGCCAGCAGAATGACCGGCTGGTCGTGCTGCCCGTGGATGAACCACATCATCTCCCAGGCAGCAGTAACCTCAGGATGCATGGACAGGCGATCGATGATCGGTGTTCGGTCGGTCGAGGCGAGCGGCTCGGCGGGGACACCGACCATGACCGGTGTGTCCTCCTCGAGGGTGGTCATGTGTGAATCCTGTGATGCGACCACCCCGATCGCCCGCTGCACCCAGTCAGCACTGAGCGTCGCACACCATGGGTGGCCATGCTCAATTGAGAGTCCGCAGGGTTCTTCCATCCGTGCAAGCAGCCCGAGCAGCGCCCCGCCACCCATGACCACATAGCCGATTCCTGCGGGAACCGCTGCCTGCAGAGCCTCGCGACTGGTGAACACGGGCACAAGCAGAGCGCCGTCGGCGGCTCGCACCATGCCCAGGCGTGGTGAGCCGTCCGGCTCCTCGCCATCAGAGAGAACGCGCACGTATGCCGTCGCAACCTGCGCAACCATCTCGTGCTCCCATGCGGCTACTGCGCCGGGGTCCAACCGACGAGCGTCGGCAAGCATCGCGGCCAACTCGGGGGCTTCGGGATCGCGGTCCACAGAGCCTCCGGGGCCCGGCGACGGCCAGCGGCCGTTGCCCTCGTCTCGTGCGCTGTCACGCCGGGAATGCCGATCGCCGTTGCCATCGTCCCGTGACCGCCCCCTGTCAAGCCAGCCCATTCCGCAGTCTCCTTGCGTCGAATCCGAATCCTCCGTCGAACATCGGTCACCTCCCCGCAGATCTGAAGAGGCGATCGATCACCCAGCGGCGGGCGACGCGGCATGTACCGACGATCGCAGTGCGTTCTCGATGGCGGCACGACGGCCGCCCATCCGATCAAGGCACGCTGGGAGCACACCGGTCCACACAAGACCGTCTGCCCCAGCGACTGATTCACCGGCGGCATCGCGTGCGCGGCGGAACAGAACCCGGACGTCGATCCCCGTCGATCCCACGCCTGCTATCTCAACGATCTCGGAGACCTCGCGTCGGC
>CAYNNW010000204.1:0-5034 GCA_964398435.1 uncultured Gaiellales bacterium
GTACTCGTCATTGGCGACACATGCAACAATTATTTCATTACAGTCACGCATATTGGTTGGATCTACCAGCAGCCGCATTGTATTGACGAGTCTTCGGGCGGAATTCCCGTTGGAAACGAGTTGTATACGTATGGCCGCCCCTTCTTCGGAAACACTATTCGAAAGCGAAATAGGAAATGAACCTCGAATGTGACGTGTGCGACTATGCCACGGCTCGATCGCGGCCCTCAATGTGTGGGATATGTGGATGGACCAATGAGTGCACCGATCAGTGGTCGCGCGCTGCCAGTGACCGATACAGCGCTATGGCGCGTAGTGCTCGGAGGCGCTTTGTGACCCACCCCGAAAGTGCGCTTCGCGCGCCCCGAGCAGACGAAGCTCCAGACTACTACAGCATTCCATGTGATTGCTGCATGAATATCACCTTCATGGAAGACTGTGAAACGGTGCAGGTGTGCGCGGTGTGTGGCTGGTGTGATGAGCCGTGGATCGATGGGATCGCGCTAGGCGCCGCAAAAGCGTGCTTCCGGGAGTTAGGAGCAATTGCGCCTAAATACGTAGACCAGTGTAGACCGCCTCGCAGTTACGAAAGGCCATAGAGGATGCCTGGCGCACTAGGTGGGCGCGTACACCTGTGGCGATGCAGGGCGGATTACCACTCGTACTCGTCGTGAGGCGGGGTCGTCCTATGCGACGGATTATTCGTATGATGCTGCGGGGCAGGTGGTGTCGGAGACTTCGGCGGCGGGTATTCGTCATTCGTACGTGTATGGGGACGCAAACACTTCGAGTTTTGGCACTGACTTGCAGCGGCATACGTTGTCGGTGACGACGGCTCCGGCTGGGTCGCTTACGCAGGCGCGGCTTGATGAGGTGGAGGAGTGTCTTGCTGAGGCTGCGGATTGTGCCGCCAGTGATGAATCGTCGATTGATACGGCGTTTGATGATTTGGTGCGACCTGGGTCGACGGTGGATCCTGCAGCGCTTTCGGGTGCGGCGGCTGATGTGGCGAGGTTCTTGAAGCAGCGTAACGGCAAAACCTGGACTGCAAGTGCCGCGTTTGCGGAGGGCGATTGCATCGACCCCGGCGCGTGGGGTGGGAAGCGGTTTAAGGTCACCACCGCTGGTACCACCGGATCCACTGAACCGACCTGGCCTTCGAGTGGCACGGTGTCGGACGGTTCCGTGACCTGGACTGAGAACGCGTGCGTGCCGATTGTGGCTCTTGGCGTGTATGAGTTTGATTCGAACACGCCGTCCAAGCATCAGCTGGTGAAGCAGTACGACCGGTTCAATACCGCGACGTACTATCACTACGATTCGCGGGGGAATCAGGATTATCATGGTTCTACAGCGTATGTCTCGACCGCGAATCAGTACTGGGATGAACTCAACCGCCCCACCCAACTCATCGACGACACCGGCACCACCATCACCCTGACCTGGTATCAAGACAAGTACCTACTCAAGTCGTACAGCCGCGGCGAGCTCTGCCACCGGTTTCAGTACGACGCGGACGAGCGAATCCGCCGGATCCAACAGATCGCCGACGACGACTGCGTTGGCACCGAAAACTGGATCACCGACTACAACCACGACCAAGCCGGCCTCGCAGCATTCACCACGGGTGGAGCGACCTACTACCTCGACCGCAACCAGCGCGGCGACATAACCGGCATCCGCAACGATTCCGGGACGCTGCAAGCGACGATCCGCTACACCGCCTACGGCGAACAGTACACCGACAACCAAACCCTCACCGACAAACTCGCACACACCTACAACGGCCGCGACGGCGTCACCACACTAGGCGGCGGGTTGTACTGGATGCAGGCCCGCGTGTACACCTCGGGACAGAGTCGCTTCGTAAGTGCAGACCCATTGGGTGGCGGCCTGACGTGGCCTGATACCTCCTATGGCTATGGGGGCGGCAATCCAGTCAATCGAATTGACCCTACCGGCTGTGTGACGGTGGTCGAGGGTAGTGTGGTCGTCGTCGGAATAGCGATATTGGTCGCCATTGCAATCGATCAAATCAGGGACGAGGGTGTTCCGACAGCGAATGAAATTCGCTGGCGATTGGCGCACACGATTGCTCAACATGCACCAAAGACCTGCAAAGACAGAAAACGTGATGGAAACGAACGCTTTAGATCGATGTTCGACCCAGATTCATATGGAGAGAACAAGAAGAACCGGCTTCGCAAGCTTGTAAAGAAGTGCTGGCGCAGGCGGAACAATGCAGATCTTCGGGTCGGCGACCTCGTGTACAACGCCGATAAGAAGCAATACGAACTGACTTGTAAGTTTGGGAAGTTTGTTGGCTATCGTCGGGCTAGCTACCGTGAGACCGGTAACGATCCGTGTGCAGGTCTGGACCAACAGCGCGTCAGTTGCGTGAAGATGATCGTACGGCGAAAGGGTAAGTCGTGGAGACTAATAACCGCATATCCGGTTTCGTGTGTCGGCGGTGATTAGCGTCGAGGATATTGATCTGGCGAGCCTTGCTGAAACGGCAGCGATCAGTGTTTATCCAAGAATTCCTTCTGGCCTCGTAGCGTTGCATGGGGCCAGCAGTGGGCAATATCTTTCGTGGCATGGACGCGAGGATATTGTGATGCCCCTGCCTTGGGGTGACTGGATTCAAATACTTGGTGTCGATGGCGATGAAGCAGCGCTATTCGGAGTGCGAGCAGGACAGCCGACTGTAATCGGGGTTTGCAGCCGCGGGCACCAAAAGTGGGCTGTGCGCGTCGACTCTGGCAGTCCGATCGCAGTTCTTCGCTCCGGGATTATAGTTGTTGTAGATGAAGAAGCAGATGACGGGGGCTGGAACGGCTGGTTCAAGGTCATTGACCGCAACGGCGAACTGGTCGCAAGCGACGAATCGTCCAGTACGGTCGTGCCAGCAGCTGCCTGTACGGGATTCGGGAGAACGTCATATGGTTCGGTTGTAATGTTGACGTTCGAACCAACTGGAGTTTGGGAGTACCTCGACGATACCCGCAGACTTCAACCGTCGTCGCTTCCTGCTGGCGTTCGGTCCTCATCGGAGATAACGGAACGACTTGGCACATGGCTTGGGTTATCGTCGGGGAATGACCGTCTGCCGATCATGCTGCATGTCGTAGAGCCTGATCGAGCATGGAACGTGGCCGTGTCCGTGCCTGGCGCTCCATTCTTCAATAGCTTTTCGGTCGGCGAGGCTGGAAGCGTGGCAGTTAGCAGCGCAAACTCAATCCGAATATTCAGAATAGTCGACCAGGACGAGGTGAACTCTGGCGCCGTTCGGCTCCTCGGATAGGGTCGGGCTGCCGCCTATTCCGTCCGCTTGCTAGGTTCGGATCCTGCCACAGATCGACAAGCGTGAGTTAGCGGGTGCGGAAGGCGCGATGACGGTCAAGTGGATGGGCTAACCGAGCACTGCATCATTGGCGTGACCAAATCGGAAATTCTAGGCCCCCGATGATGCTGCGCGGCAGAAGCTTCCCGGGTATGAGAACACGCCGCCGCGCATCGTCGCCGACCAGGTGCGGGGATGAAAGGAAACTTGTGTATGCGGAATGACGTGAACGTCGGCCCACTCGAAGTGCTGGGTGGCAGGAAGGAGCGTATTGATGACAAGTGGTATTGACGGGCCCGACGCTGGTTCTGACCCGGTCGACAATTGCGTTCGCTATCTTCTTGGTGAGGGAGCGCACAGAGTGCAGAGCGACGGCAGACTATCGAAGGAAGATGCGCGCGACATGTGCGAACACCTTGCCCAGCTTGGCAAGCTGAATGCTGATGGAACTATCAAAGACATGAACTAGGTTCGGGTCTTGTTTTCGTGAGCTGGATACGCGCAACACACAGTATGCACCTAGCTCGCGAAACCACACTTCATTTGATGCGGGTTTGTTGTGGCCGCAGACGATCGTGCGATGCTTAAGTCTTGGGCCAATTGCATGCGGCGCCCTACAGAAGTTGGGCCCCGTCAGTGTCTCTATTCGGAGGCCTGAGTGAACAGAGCGGTTCCTACGGAACCCGCACCCGAATTGCCTGTGGAATCAGCCACAGTTCCACGGGGGTGGTGCCGACCAGTTCGCCGTCGAGAACGACACCCTGCGGTTCGCGGGTGTGGTCGATCAGGATTCGCGGCACCTGTTCAATCCGCACCAGCGGATGGCTGACGTGGCGGCCCTTGTAGATCTTGGGGAAGGTGGTCATCAGCTCGCGGCGACTGGCGGCAGCAATGATCACGGCGTCCAGCTTGCCATCGTCGACCTTGGCGGATGGAGCAACGTGCATGCCGCCGCCCGCCCACCCGTTGTTTGCCACCATGATCTCGGTGATGTCGATCGCCACCGGTTCGGAGCCATCCAGTGACACCGTCACCGGTCGCGGGCGATTGCCGGCGATGCTCCACAGTGAAGCAATTCCGAAGGCCGCAGAGTTGCCGGCCTTTTTCAGTGAACCTGTGACCCGCTCCACGACCGTGGCGCCGAGGCCGATGTTGGCGCAGTTGATCCAGCCCCGCACCACCTGACCGTCACTTGCCGCGCCCTCAGGTGATGGCGGGCGGAAGCGGGCCAGTCCAACGTCAACTGTCTTCAGCCCGCCGCAGGCCGCAACGGCGATTGCAGACTGCACGTTGCGCGGAATACCCAACCCGCGTGAAAAGTCGCCGCCCGTTCCCTGATGGATCACGGCCAGGGTGATCCCGTTGGCCACCATGCCGCGCCCGTCCTCGCGGACGCAGCCAGCGACCACCTCGTTGACCGTGCCGTCACCGCCAACGACAACGATGTCGCGGCCACCAGAGGCAACCCACTGGTGCACGATCTTCGTGGCGTCGCCCGGGCCGGTCGTCACCACGGCTTCAGCCGGTACGTCGAGCAGTTTCAGCCGCTCAACGAGCTGTGGCCAGCGGTCCGCCGTTCGTCCACTTGCCGAGGCCGGATTGACGACAACGAGCGTTGACTCGGGCCCAGGCAGTGCGCGCTGGTCGTCAGTGTCAGACACCGACGGCAGCGGTCTGGGTCGGCATGGGAA
>CAYNNW010000205.1:0-4501 GCA_964398435.1 uncultured Gaiellales bacterium
CTGGATCCGGCGACGGCCCCGGTCCGGGCCCCGGTGTGGGGTCAGGATCGGGAGTTGGATCCGGCTTTGGAGGCTCTGGTGGCGAAGAGGGGCTCTGCGCAAACAGGTTGCGCACGCCCGCGGCTGCACCGAGCGCACCAAGGCCGATGACCGCGAGCGCACCGAGCTTTGGTGCCGACATCCCGTGCGTAACCACTCGATTGATTCCGGTCAGCAGACCGCCCACCGGGCGCTCGTGACACAGCTTCACCAACGTGTAGCCGCCGACTGCCATCGACGCGGCGCCACCGGCAATCGAGAAACCATCGGCAACCATTTCGCCGATCCGCTCGGATCGGTCGCTGGCTGCCACGTTGGAGCCCCAGAGCGGCTGCAGGATGTTGTTGCGAACTGCCTGCCGGCCGAATCCCTCGAGCCCAGCTACAAACCCTGAGCGCTGCGTCGCTGGCGGCGTGCCCGCCGTCGAGTCAATCGATCCCATTCCCGGTGTCCTTCCCGCGCTGTCCCACTACGCGTGCGGGAAGATCCCGCCGCCTGTGTATCGCGGTCAGCGGCAGGAACGATTCAGTTCTTGGCGAGATCGGTGGTTCGCATCGCAAACCAGCTTCCGGTCCAGACGTACATCCATCCGCGGGCGTAGGGCTGCACCCAGACGCGCCGCCCCGTCGCCAGTGGCCAGAACTGCCACCCTCGCCCGTTCCACCACCACGCGTCGGATTTCGCCGCGCCGCTTGCCGGACGAACGTAGACGTATCCACGATGGGAGTCGTCAATCCGCTGCAATCCGCCGCCAGTCGGGATGCCGTAGCCAGGCTGCGCCAGCAGAACATGGGGTTCCGGGACGTGGATGCTGCCGTCTCGCGCAACTGCCATTCCGTGGCCGAGCGCGTCGCCTGTCGCCGGGAGCGCCAACGTGGACTTCCACTGACCGGTTGCAGTGAAGACCTTGACCTGTCGACAGGATGTATTCAGCACATAGACGTCGCCAGAACCCGACAGCCCCACGTCGTACGGCGCCGACAAGCGTCCGGCTCGAACGTCCTCGCCGCACCATCCGGTTCGCGGGTCTTCATCAATTGCGGGGTCATTGCCCACAACGATCTCGACCGGCCGATACGTTCCGTTGGCATTGCGATCGAACCGCTGAATTCGATTGTTGCCGACCTCGGCCACGTATACGCGCGAGCCGTCACTGCTGACGGCCACTCCGGAGTTCATCCAATAGAAGGCTCCGAGATCCCACGAGTTCAGCATCCAGTCGCCGAACGATGTCATCAGGCGGCCCGTCGATGTGTACTTGACGATGGCCGATGGCGATGAGGTCCAGGTGCCACTGGACACATACAGGTTGCCAGCGTCATCGGTGGTCAGGAATTCGCCGAGTGCCTCATACGACGTTCCCCAGCGCTCGTAGCGGTCCAGCTTGAATCCTGTGTCACGCACATATGTGCTGTCAGCCCGCTTGTACCATCGCTCGACCCGCTTGCTGGTGACGCCGATTCCGTACAGCGAACTTCCATCCGGTGATGGTGCGACATCGGTCAGGTACGTCGTCGTTGGAATGCGCCTGACTCGTTGTCCGCTGGGTGAGTACACGGCAATATGCGGTGACCACGCTCCAGCAACATACGCACACGGCACATACAGATTTCCGCTGGCATCCGGTTCGCCGCTGCCGCGCCAGCCACCGCATTCAACGGTCGTCGACGTCCAGCCAGCAACCGCAGACTGCGGCACGACCAGCACCGATGCTGCGAGCAGCACCGTCAGCAGTGCCAGACGCCACGATGCACGGGCAACTCCATGACTGCGTCCATCAACAATTGCCGTTCCTGGCATATGACTCTCCCCCTCATCCCCACTGTCAGCCGCTCACGGCTTTTCGTCAAGCGGGCGGAGGCGGAGACTGGGGTGGCGATGAGGTTGGTGGAGCGCTGCTCCCCTGACCGGTTTCAACGTCGATACTGTCGATGTCGGTGCCCGGCAGTGTGATACCGCTTGCCGACCCGACATCTGCGACGGCTTTTGCGAGCGACTCCTGCGAGTTCGCAAAGTCGAGTGAGGCCTTGGCGATTGCTGCGTCATCCTTCGCTTTGATCGCCGCTTCGGCTCGGGCTGAGGCAGCCTCGCTTGTCTTCATGGCCGCAACGATGTCGCGGTGGGCCTGCGCCAATCGATCGGGCGGAGTGGTCTGTTCCATCCGAATACGCGCCTTGCGAATGAGCTTTCGGCCCTGCTGGATGGTCATGCCGTCCGGCGGAACGGGCTGGGCGCCCGCAGGAGGGCCGCCATCGCTTGAGCTGCCGGTGCTTGGGTCGATGGGCGGTGGAACCCCGGGCGTGGCCCCTCCCTGCGGAAGTGTCGTCGCGCTCCCCACGGAGGCTGACTGCGATTCGCTGAGCCGCATCTGCACTGCGCTGGCGCCGCGAACGTAGTCAGCCAGCGCCGGCGTGACATCTGTCGCGTAGCCGACCAGGCTCGTTACCTTGCCGACCTTTTCGCGCGCATTGTTGACGCGGTCGGTAATGCCGCATCCCGCGCTCACCACGGCAAGCAACACCACACAGATTGCCAGGATGAATCGTGTACCCATCGAGCTGGACGACGCCTGCTCAGGCGGCACGTCGCGATTCTCCGTGTTCTGCATCGTCGACGCTCGCACGGGCCGTCAGTTGCAGTAGTGCATCGACGACAACCGGATCCAGCTGTGCTCCCGACTGCGATGTGAGCCGCTGCGCATCCTGACCGCTCTCGTGCCAGACCCAGGCGGCGCGCAGCATCCGGCTTGCCAGTGGGATGTCCTCACCGCTCGGACTGTCGTCGGCTGTCCCGGAACCGTCAAAGCGCAGCCAGGCGCACTCGATCCAATTGCGGACGTCCTCCAGGTGTGCGGCTCCGAGCAGTCGCGAGGCGACGCCGGGATCGGTTCCGTCGTCGACGCGATCGACTCCAGCCTGTCGGGGCGCCCGGGTCGCTACAGCGTGATCGAGACCGCTGATCAAACCGGCCAGGCGGATTCGGCGAACGGCAGCGTCCGGTAATCCGTCAGCGCTCGCCAGCTCGGCAACGGTATCTGCGACGGCTCGCGCATTGCCGCCCGTTTCCGCGTCCAGCGCGCGAGCAAGTGCCGCAACGGAGTCCATGAGCTCTGTGCCGCTGACACCGTGTTGCGGCACCGAGTCCTCTGAGGGTTCAGCTCCAGCAAACACCTCGGATGTCAGCTCAACGAACGAACCAGCACCATCACTGATTGCGCTCATTCCCACGCCATTCCGGGTCGCCCACTCAAGTGCCTTGTCGGCCTGTTCAACGAGTCCGTCAGCACCCGCAGCGTGATCGGGGAAGCTCGCACCGCCCAGGCTCAACGTCGGAGCGTCTTCGCCGAGGATCCGCTCCAGGGCAGCGTCAACGCGAGCACGCAATCGATCGCTGACGATTGCGGCAGATACCGGATCGGACGACGGCAGCAGGCAGTAGAACGTATCGTCAACACCACGACCACACGCATCGGTGGGGCGGAGGCCCTCGACCAATGCACCGGCCACGGCCTGCAATACCGTGTCTCCCACGTCTCGACCGTGCTTGTCATTGACCCGTTCAAATCCATCCAGATCGAGTGCGAATACCGAGAGCGGCAACCCCTCGCGGGAACACCGCGAGAGCTCTGCGCCCAGGCGATCCGCGAATGCCGTTGGGATCAACAGACCCGTCAGCGGGTCCCGGGTCTGATAGCGAGCGAGCTCGGCATACGCAGCATCAAGCTCATCAAGCATCGAATCGAAGTCGTCGGCCACGAGTCCCAGCTCATCACCGCGATCCCAGCCGATTCGAATTCCGCGCTCACCTCCGCGAATCCGGTCCATCACAGCGCGCATCGCCGACAACGGTCCAAACATCTCATGACGCATCAGCAGCAGCACAAGCAGTCCCAGCAGCGCCCCACCGATGACCGCACCCAGCCGCAGACGGGTTCGGCTCGTTGCCAGCGCCTTCGCAACACCTGATGTGTCGTGCTGCACCATCAGCACGCCCGCGGGCTTGCCCGTTACGGGATCGGCCACCTCAACGGCTGTAAACAGCTGATGCTTTCGGGCACCACCGCCGAGAAACCCGGTCACGACCCCAGACTTCTTTGTCGCACGCGAGTAAGCCGACAGCCCTTCGTACTCGCTGACGTTGCCACCTGTCTCGGCAACGACTCTCGTTCCGGACTTCTGCTTCGAGTCGGGAGCAATCAAGGCAGCCCTGACAACGTCGGGTTCATTGGCAATCAGCTGCTGAAGTCGCTGATTCCGAACCGGCTCAGCAACGCCCTTGACTACGAAATCACCTGCACTGAGCCGTGTTCCCAGCAGCTCGTCGCGCGCCACCGCGCTCGATTCGGTGCGAGCTCGGTTCGAGTCAACGAACTCCCGGTCGCTCAACCAGGTCATGACCACCATGCCGGTACAGACCGCAAGCAGCGTCAGTAGTGCCAGGCGCGCAGGAAGGCCTCCTGGGC
>CAYNNW010000205.1:4511-5018 GCA_964398435.1 uncultured Gaiellales bacterium
GTCGCGCGGGTCGAGCTCGGCGGCGCGGTCGAACTCCGCCTCGGCGGCAGCCGCGCGCCCGAGCTGGTAGTACGCGATTCCCGCGTAGAGGCGCGCTCGCGCATAGCGCGGTTCCACCAGCCCCGCGCGCAGGAAGGCCCAGAAGTCCGGGGGAGCGGGCCACGTTGGCATCGGTGTCGGTGGGTGCTGGCGCCGTCGATTGCGCAGGTGTGGGTGCGTCCATGGGACTCTCATCGACGCGCTGGCCGGCGGACTTGAATCACGCGGCGTACGCGCGCGTGAAGAGAACGCGCCGATTCCCACATCCATGGCAATACGCACCGATGCCCGGGGTGGGACTCGAACCCACGCTTCCTTTCGGAAAGGGGATTTTAAGTCCCCCGCGTCTACCAGCTCCGCCACCCGGGCGAGCATCCGTACGGATCCTACGCGGGGTCACCGCTGCAGGGCCGCAAAACCTAGGTAGTTCGTCTGACTCGGGGCTGGCGGGGCCGTCGTATTCTGAGG
>CAYNNW010000206.1:0-4989 GCA_964398435.1 uncultured Gaiellales bacterium
CGGCGGCGACCCGCGGTGGCGCAACCCGCTCAGACGGCTCGGTGGCCAGGCCCGCCAGCGCGAATTCATCGACACCTGCCGGCGCGTCGATCGAGGTCTCGTTCATGGCGGCGGCAAGCTCACGACTCGCGACGTTGACCACGAACTCGCCGGTGGCCTTGATGTTTCGGAGCGTGTCTTTCTCGCCGATCGACACGAACGCAAGCATGGGCGGCGACACACTTGCGATGGTGCTGTACGAGTGGGGCGCGATGTTCGGTGTGCCGGCGGCATCCACGGTCGAGACCCAGGCAATCGGGCGCGGCACGATCACGGAGTTCATCAGGTGGTACGCCTGCATCCGCGACGCGCCTGCAGGATCGACGCTCGTCCAGCCTTCGCTGGCAACGGGTCGCGGTGCGTGGGGATCGTGGGGGGCGCTCACAGTGGGATTCTATCGCCATTGGCGCGCATCGGGCAGCGGCGTCAGCGCCTCGGCCAGATGTTCACGCAGCGGTTCGAAGCGCGGGGGCAGGCTGAGCTGTTCGCCCAGCGTCTCCATCGGCTCGTCCACGTCGAAGCCGGGGCTGGGTGTGGCGATCTCGCAGAGCACGCCGCCAGGCTCGTGGAAGTAGATCGAGCGGAAGTAGTGGCGGTCGATCACGGGGGTGGCATCAATGCCAATCGCACGCAACCGCGCGGTCCAGCCGGGGTGCTCATGGTCGGCGGCGGTAAACGCAATGTGATGCACCGTGCCGGCTCCGCGCAGCGCCGATACGGGCGGTGGCTCGTCGAATTGCAGGAACGCCTCGCGCGAGGCACCCCGGCCGCGCAGGCGGGCGAGCACCTCACGCGGGTCACGTTCCGGATCGCTCGGCGGCTCGGTGTCTGCCTGCCAGCCCAGGTGGTCTGCAAAGAGTGCGCTGGTGGCCATGCGACGGTGGGGGGACGCGAAGATGCGCACTCCGAGAAATCCCTGCAGTGCGTGTTCGGGCGGGATTCCCTGCGCCGCGGCGCTCAGCGGCTCGTCACCGGTGTCGCTGATTCGTAGTGCGTGCCCGAGGCCTTCAGGATCCTGGAATGAGAGCGACGCGCTGTCCTCGCTGCGCACTGTTGGAATACCGTTGTCAGTCAGTCGCTGCACCCAGAAATCGATGGACGCCGCAGATCCGACGCGCCAGACGACCGTATGTACCATCCCGTCGGCCGCGCGACCTCGTGGAACGTCGCGGTATTCGAAGAAAGTCAGATCCGCTCCGGGGCGCGCGTGTTCGTCACCGTAGAACAGGTGCCAGACCGTGGGGTCGTCCTGGTTGACGCTGCGCTTGACCATGCGCAGGCCCAGCACGCGGCAGTAGAAGTCGACATTGCCCGCCGCATCAGCCGTGATACAGGTCACATGGTGAAGTCCGTCGAAAAGCATGCCCGACATGTTACGCGTCAGGCAATCAGGCGGCGCTCCATGCGCCAGACAGCCAGCCGCCACATGACGATGGCGAAAGCACAGATGACTGCCACGTGGATGAGATCGGCGCGAGGCTCAAGGCCGAATGCCGCGTGGCGAACCAGCTCCACGCAGTGGTGCAGCGGGTTGACCTGTGCCGCTGCCTGCGCCCACGGAGGCAGCTGATCGATGGGAAAGAACGTGCCCGAGACCAGGAACAGCGGTGTGATCACGGCACTGGTGATGTAGTTGAAGCTTTCGATTGCAGGCACCATTGCCGCAACGCAGATGCCGAAGCAGGCCCAGCCGAACCCAGTGAGAAATCCGATCAGTGGCACGAGCAGCATTCCCCAACTCGGATCAAGGCCGAACAGCATGGCCACCAGCATCGGCGCACATCCATACACTCCGGCGCGAGCCGAGATCCACAGCGCCTCTGCGGTGACGAGCTCCTCGGTATCGACGGGCGCCGCGATGATTGCGTCATACGTGTACTGGAATTTGTATTTGACGAATGTTGAGAACATGCCGGTCATCGCCGACGCGAACAGCACGGCGTTGGCAACCATTCCCGTTCCGATGTATTCGACGTAGCTGACGCCGTTGACCGTCGAGATCAGCGTGCCGACGCCCAGGCCGAAGCCGAGCAGATAGATGGTTGGCTCGATCGTCGAGGCAAACGTCGACGACTTCCAGAACGACGAGAAGTTGATGATCTCGCGAACGAAGACGCCCATCAGGGCCGAACGCTCCATTCGTCCCACACGCTCACGGGGTGCAGCGGCAACGGTGGTGCCTGCGTCGTCAGTGCTGCTCATGCGATCTGCTCCCCGGTCAGCAGCACGAAGACGTCCTCGAGGTTGGCACGACGGGGCGCACCATCCAACTGCTCGAACGAATGCACTCCAAGAATTGAAATCGAGGTGCCGGTACGCCGCGTCGGCCGATCTGCGGCTTTCGCGCGTGATTCGATCTCGCTCAACTCCTGGGGTGTGCCAAAGACCTCAAATGCCTTGCCGGCAGTGTGACGCTCGACGAGGTCTGCGGGCGGGCCGGTCTCGACCGCGCGGCCGTGCGACATGATCGTGACGGTATCGGCGAGGCGCTCGGCCTCCTCGATGTAGTGCGTGGACATCAGCAGTGACACGCCGTCCGCACGCAACCTGTCGATCAGCGCCCACAGTTCCTGCCGGATCTGGGGGTCCAGCCCGACCGTGGGCTCGTCCAGCAGCACGAGTCGTGGCCGATGCACCAGCGCGCGTGCGATCAGCAGCCTGCGACGCATGCCGCCGGACAGCTTGCTGACCAGGTCGCCGCGACGGTCCGTCAGATGTGCCAGTTCCAGCGCCCGCTCAATGGCCTGCGGGCGATCTCGGCGGGACACCCGGTACAGGTGGGTGAAGACCCGCAGGTTCTGCTCGACGGTCAGCGAGATGTCGAGGTTGTCGAGCTGTGGCACGACGCCCATCTGGGCCCGCGCCTGCTTGGAGTCGGCTGGCAGATCCCAGCCCAGCACACGAATCGTGCCGCTGTCGGCGCGTGCCTGCCCGGTCAGCAGTCGCATCGTCGTTGACTTGCCTGCTCCGTTTGGTCCGAGCAGGCCCACACACTCGCCTGGCGGCACTGCAAGATCCAGGCCATCGACTGCCGTGATCGGCCCAAACGACTTGCTCACACCCGTGACGGCGAGCGCAGGCTCAACGCCTGCAGTCGCGCGGGCGTCAGTTGGTGTCGCAGTATCCAGGTGCATGGTCGCGGCAGTGTACCCGCCTGGATCATGCATGCATATGCCGGCGCAGGCCGGCATTGAATGCGGTAACCGCAAGCACCCAGACGATGACGGCTGCCAGGGCAAGCACACCGAGCAGCGTCCAGCTACCCTCGAGAATCATGTGCGAGGGAACAGTCGAGACAAACGCTGCCGGAAGCAGTGTGAAGGCCAGGATCTTGACTCCCGGTGCGTAGACGTCGGCGGGATACATCCCCAGTACGGTCATTGCACCAAATCCTGCGGTGGAGATCTCATCGCCCGCTCGAGTCCAGAACGAGAGCGACTCCAGCAACACCACATACCCAACGAGCATCGCTGCACCACACAGCACTGCCAGCAGAAACCAGCCCCACGTCTGCAACGACGCAAGCCCCGACAAGATGAACAGCACAGGAGCAAAGAGCGCGTCGCCCAGAAACGGCGGATGTATTCGTGCGCTCATGATGCGCAACAGCACCGGCTGTGGCTGCGCCAGCAGCGAGTCCACCCCACCCGACCTGATCTCGCGTCCAAGCCGGCGGGTGCCGTGGCAGGCACCCAGTCCCAGCCCGAATGCCCCAACCATGACAGCCATCAATACCAATACTTCATGCACATCCCAACCGCGAATCGAGCGGCGGTGTGAGAAGACCAGCAGCCAGAACACCACCCAGACGGTGTCGTTGAGAATCATCATCGCGACCTGCAGCATGAAGCTCGCGCGGCGCTCAATCGCTGCCAGCCACGCGGTCCTCCAACAGGCCATTGCCACGCCCGCCGTTGCTCGCATCTCAGCCACCCCCCATCACAGTGACCCGCTCACCGCGACTCCAGGCGGCGGCTGCCACCAGTGGCATGGCAAGCGACCAGAACACCAGCGCGACGATCAGAATCGCGGGCGAATACACGGGATCGGTTGACCCACCGACCGCAATCGAGGTTGCAATGAAGCCGCACGAGGCCCACGGCAGCAGTGCCAACACCTGCGCCACCTGTTCCGGCCAGACCTCGATCGGGAGCAGCATGCCTCCCAGCAGGAACACCAGCTTCTGCAGCACCATACTCGCGGCGTTGGCGTCACCAAGCCAGAAGATCGACGCCGTGAACGTGAACACCAGCGACATCTGCACGAGCACCGCAAGGGGCAGCGTGATGAGAAGGGTTCCCAGTGCCGGCACGGACGGGGGAGCACCAATCAGAGCGTATGCAACTGCGCCACACACTGGCGCCATGACAAGCGACCGCGCCAGCGATCGCCCCAACTCACGCGCACCAAGGTTGATCACAAGACGAATTGGGCGCAACAGCTGAAGCCCCATTGTTCCGTCGCGCACGTCCTCGCCGATGTCCAACATGATGCGCTGTGAGACAGAGCCAACGACTGCCTCAGCCACGGCGATGTACCAGACCATTGCACGCGCGTCATAGCCGGCGATCCTCTGCCCGTCGGGAAGCGCAGCCTTCCAGAGGGACCCCAATACCAGTACTGCAATACCGATGAACACAGACATTCCTGCAGCATCGACCAGCATCGACCGTCGGCGCGCATTGGACCAGATCAGCCAGGCTGTGACTCCGATGCTCATGGCGCAGGATCCGCGGATCGGTAGACGTGCTCGATGACGTCCTCCAGCGGAACGTCTGTGATCGTCAGGTCGTCCACCTGTCGGTGAGCGATCAGCTCGCCCAGCACACTGCCCAGGTCGCGCTTATCGAGGTCGACGCGCACGAGCAGATGCCCATCAGACGATTCGATCAGCTCGCACCCATCGACCGCCGCGGGGGGAGTGTGACGATCATGGAATGTTGCGTCGAT
>CAYNNW010000207.1:0-4987 GCA_964398435.1 uncultured Gaiellales bacterium
CCTGAAGAAGATCAATGGCGGTCTCGGCTTTCAGGCGCGTCAGGTGCGTGGCCTTCGTCGCGACATCGTCTCGAGTTCGCGCGAACTGGGCGCGATGCCGCCACTGCTGCGAACCACCAACGCGCGACTTGGGCACATCAATGCCGTGGTCTGCCAGATGGGCGAGGGGGGCATCAACAACCGTATGAAGTTGGGAGTCGAGCTGTTCGGCATTCCCAACGGCAGTGCGTTCATCATGGCCACGATGATTCCACGCGGGGGGTGGACCTGTTGAGCTCCGTCGCCGCACAGTCGCGAAGTCTGCCCGGGCAGGCCCGCCGATCAGCGCGCCGCATGGATGCCATGGCGCTCGCAGTTGGCAGCAGGATTACAGTCTCATCACTGCTCGTTGCAGCAATGCTGGTGCTGATTCTCGGAGCCGCAAGCCTCCTCGACACGCTCAAGGCGATGGATCGCGACCTCAAGGTCATGTCCTCGCAGCTGACAACTGCCAACAACGGGCTCGCCGTATTGAACAAGACAATGGACTCGCTGCCGCCCACCGGCCAGCATCTGAAGAAGGTTGTCAGCAGCGTCGAGGGGACCGGTACAGAGGTTCAGAAGTCCGGAGAGGCGATCAACGGCCTCAACACCAAGACCGGCGAGCTCAACTCGATGATTGGCACGATCGCCACAGGAACTGGCGACATGCGCGGGTCGATGGAGTCAGTCGGGCAGGGAACCAAGCAACTTGACTCAACAATTACCGCGCTCTCTGGGCGGATAGATCCGCTCGCCGCAACCCAGGCCGGGATGTTGGGTGAGATCAAACGAATGCAGGGCGGCGTGGACGGAATGAACGGCAGCCTCGCATACACCATCAGAACACTGAACTACATTACGGCACCTCCGACTCCCGGAGGATTTACCGTCCGTGTCGAACTCGACAAGAAGGCGCTTCCGCCGATTCCCGGTGTGCAGGCACGAACTGACCCGGTACAGGTGTTCCCCCGAAATTCCTGGCCTGTGTACTACGGGCCGTGATGAGCGAGACGTGAGATGAGCGCATTCAACCAACAGCCTCGACATCGCCTGGCAGCCAGAGGAAATCTGGTCGCACTGCCGGCCCGAATGCCGGGCGAGCCGCTGTGGCATCAGCCGGCGGCAGCGCGCCAGCGTCAGCCGATAGTGCCGCTTGTAATTCTCTCGATCATCGCGCTCATGGTGGCTGCACCTGCGGCCATGAGTGGGCAGGGAGTCAGCTCGAACCCCATCACACTGATGCACGATATTGCTGATTCGACCTACACGATTACCGGACTGCTCGACCAGTCGAACACGTTGTTGGGGAAGATTGATGGCAACATCAAGCCGCTGAACGAGCTGAATGGAACCATGGCCAAGATTGCCGTGTCGAGCGCGGGCATGGCCACCAAGACCAAGACCCTCGATTCGAGCCTTGGTGAAGTTGGTACGTCGGTTTCCGGCTCCCGCTCGAAGTTGACGACAGTCGACGGCAAGCTGACCGGTACCGCAACATCGATGGGTGAGCTGCGCACATCAGTCAACGGTTCGCTTCGCTCAACACGCCGGATCGTCCGCGAGTTTCGGACAATCGATCGCAACATCGGCACAATGGATGCCGGCCTGGGGCAGACGATTACGTTAATGGAGCAGTCGACGCCGGCCACCCGATCGTTCGCTGAGAATCGAACGAAGGTTCCGATTGCCGGCGGGGACGGCCGCCGCTATCAGGCACCAAATGTCCTCCCCGGCAATCGGGTGATGAGCGTGATCCTGCCGATGATCAACTCGATGCAGCAGGGCGGCACGATCGTGGCCCGAAAGGATTCGGCCCAGGCATCGAATCCGCTGGTGGGCACACTGCTTGAGCGCCAGGTGCCCAACGGCACGAATGTTTTCGTCACGATAAGGCCGTTCGATGGCTCGTATGGTCTTCCGGGGCGCACCTACTTCGTTGAGCATCGTGCTCGCGGCTTCTAGGGACTGCGCGACCGAAATCTCCGGTCGGGAACTTTGGCGCACCCGTGTGCGTCCTACCGATGACTTTGCCTGCGCGCGCCGGCGTGCCGGCATGGGTTCCGGCCCAGTAGGTACAGTCCGCAGCAGAGCCGTCCTCAGGAGGGTTGTCGCACGATGTCAAAGGGCTTCAAAGTACTACTTGCGATTCTGCTGCCAGTGATACTGGCCGGCGGTGGCGCCTACTATTGGTTCGTCATCAAACCCGGTGGCGATGTGGATCCGCAAGTGGCCGGCGCTGCAAATGAGGCAGCAGGACTCGTTGCAGGCGGCGGACAGACCGGGGGCATGGGCGATCGGCTGAAGTGCCCCGATGGATATCGGGCTCAGGCCGGTACCGGGGTGAAGAAATCTGCTGCCGCGACAACCGCCGGTACGTCCTCCGCAACATCATCATCAACGCCCGCAACCGGGGGCACCAGTCCGGCAAACAGCGGCACCGCAGGATCCAGCGGTGCTGCGCCAGCGGGCATCATCGCAACAGGAAGTGGATCGGGCGGAACGCGTGTCGTCGCAGATGGCGAGGCTGGATCTGCCGGACTTGACGGCGAAATGAGCATTGCAGCAGCCGATGCACCGCCCACCGCCGCCGCGCCTGCCTCATCGACGCCACCGAGCTCGGCGGCACCCCCGACCGAGCCGGCGCCTGCTGCGTCAGCGGGTGCTACGACAACGACCACATCGACTGCCGCAGCCGGGGCTTCGTCATCGGCGGCAGTACCTGCAGGTGCCAAGAAGCAGGCTGACGGTTCGCTGGTACTGAACGATGGCACCGTCTGCCTGCCAAACAACGGTGCCGCGACAACACCGGGCACCTCCTCATCCGGGGCGGCGACAACATCAACGCCAACCAAGGCGACCACCGCGACGCCGAGCACGGGCACGGCCGGTTCAGCTGCCTCTGCCGGCACCGCCGCGGCCGGTTCAGCTGCCGCGGCTGGTACGACGGGTGGAGCTGCAGCGGGAGCCACCGCTGCCGGTGCGGTTACGTCGACGATGGTCGTTGATGGCTCGAACACCAGCAACACGTCCGAGGGGCTCGCCGCCGCCAAGCAGGTTGCAGCCCTCGGCTCGAAGTTCCAGCTCACGTTCAATGTCAACGTGCAGCTCGTTCCAACTGCGGGAAGTCTCGCCAAGAAGCCTGCGGCGCTTCGCGCCTATCGCAAGCGAGTGGTTGCGGCAACGCTTCGCATCGAACTGGCGGACGATGTCAGTCTGCAGCAGTGGAAGGCGACCGGAGCGGCAAACCGCAAGGCAGTCGTCCGGAACTTCCTGGGAGTACTGCGGCGCCGTTACCCCAACGCCGCCCGTTCGGTCACGATGATCAGCTCTGCCGGCACGATTCTGGCGACCGGCGACGCGGTGTCGGGTTCGACCAACGTCGTGCTCGTTGGCTGAGCGAAGATGGCGCTGACGCTGATCGCATACGGCGGAGCAGCCGTAACTGCTGTCGCATGTCTGCGCGTGCTGATTGCACTTCGCCGCAATGAACCCCGGCAGCTGATGCAGGGATGGCTCGCAATCATGCTGCTGGCGCCAGCTCTGGTGTTCCTGGTCTATCGGCTCGCTAGCTGACCGGTGTTGCTGCCAGCACCGATGTTGGGGACTGTGCGGCTGGTGCAGGTTGCGCCGACCCCGCCTGCTGGGCAGCCGGGGGTTGGGCCGCGGCGGTCGACCTGATCGCACCCTCTGCACCGGTTGCTCCACGCCGAATCGCAACCAGTGGACTGCGCGGGCCGCGTCGGCCGTCAGCAAACTCAGCGTCGATCTCCAGAATCGCCGCGTTGCCAGTGCCAACCTGGGCACTGAACGAAGGGCTCGGCACCGTACCCAGCAGTCGACCGTCCTGCCAGACGCCGTAGCGGACCGCGCCCGCAACGGGCTGCCAGTGCAGCGTGAATCCAAAGTTCTTCGTGGGCTGAAGTCCGCGAATAGTTGGTGGTTCGGTGGCTGCTGTGGCCGTTGCCGCGGCCGGCACATTGGGCTGTGCGCCGCGGGCGGTGGTCTGCTGGCCTGCCGCTGCCTGCTTTGATGAAGTAGTACGTGCGGCGGCCTGCTGTTGCGCGGTGGCTGCTGCCCGTGCTGCCTGGTTGGCCGCAGCGGCAGCGCGCGCGGCCTGCGGAGATGCGACTGCCTGGTGCGCGGAGCGCGTACCGTGCGTCCCGATTGCACGGACCGCGTAGCTTGTTGCCTTCGAGCCGGTCGGATCACGGAACTGGTGGACACCTGCCGATACTCGGCCGATCCGTTTCCCGTTCCTCAATATCTCCCAGCCACGGATTCCATCCTGCGCCGCTCCGGCGCCGCGACGTCCAGGGCCTGTCCAGCTTACGATCGTGGCGCCGTCCAGATCCTGGATGGTCTGAACCGAGCGGGCCGAGCGCGGACCGCTCAGTATGCGCCCCGAATCCGTTACTGCCATCGTCAGATCGCGGTGCCCCGCCGCCCGGTATCGTCGATTGTGGAATTCGACGATTCCGCGGAGGATCTGCCGCTGTTGGATCGAGTCGGCGCTGAAGCTGGTGCGCCGACGACCGACACGTCGTGCTGACGTGTGGCCATATCCACTACCACTCCCAAGGCGTGCCTCCACACCTGCCTGTCGTGGATGCGCCGGATCCACCGCGCACGTGACGGCTGGCGTGGGCCGTTGAAGGTCATGATCGTGGCCGGGCACGGCCAGATCGCCTGTCCCCTGGAAACAGGTGTGTCAGGTCGTCACGTGTTGTCGGCCGGGGCAGTGCTGCCGGGGACGTTCAGCTGCTCAGCGGGCGAGGTTGACTGCACGGGCGACGGCGCCACCGGTAGCCCATTGAGTGACCACTCGTGCCAGCCACCCAGGCCCAGGCGGACGTTCAGCATTCCGGCCTCACGAAGCGCTACGACGGTCAGCGCCGCCCGATGTCCCGAATGGCAGTAGACGATCAGGGGCGAATCGTGGCTCAGGCCGAGTTCCACAACGATCGTT
>CAYNNW010000208.1:0-4984 GCA_964398435.1 uncultured Gaiellales bacterium
CTGCCGCAATCATCTTCTTCGTCTCCACAGTCCCCAGCCACGCCCGAGGCCGGTGCGCTCCCATGTGTCCGTCGAAAGAGTGGCAAGCAATCCCGGACTCAGGTCTTGAGCGCGAAGCACAACAAAATCCACCTTGCCACGAGCGAGCAGTCGACGTGCGCGCGACTCGGTCACACGGTTGTCCATCAGCTGCTCCTGCATCGTGCGGTGCGCTTTGGCATCGTTGGTTTCCGTGTCATGGACATGGCCGGGCGGTATCGAGATCGCATACATCGGTGACAGTGCGATGACCCCCATTGCCACTCGCTCATCAGCGAAGACGACCGATCCTGGCTTCTCGCGGCGCACCTGCGCCGCGAGGTCTGGCGGAAGGTCGGCCAGCACTCCAGCTCGATCCGCCGTGCGTGCACGATTCCCCAGTGCCTCATGCGCCGCATCGCCAGCGGCCTGCAGTGCGGGGGCAGCGAACGAGATGATGACGACTGCAGCCGCCACCGCAATTGCCGTGCTGTCTGTCGGGCTCGACGAATCAGCGTCAGTCGAAGATGCGGCCCGTGTCAGCCGTACCCGAACTACCGCCGCTGTCAGGCCCACAACACAGGCTCCAACAATCCACCAGCGAAGCGATTCCGCCGGCCACTCGGGTTCCGCAAATCGCCAGACCAGGGCTGGGGCCCCCGCTCCAACCCACCAGCCAAGGGCCACCAGTGGCGCAGCGGCAATGACCGCACCAACTCCTGCGGGAAGACGAAGGCGCGACAGGCCGCGCGCACCGAGCCAGACCAGACTGTAGACCCCGGCTGCGAACAACATTGCCGATGGGAACACCTGCCAGATACGAAGCGCTTGCCGTGGGCTGATCGCTCCAGACAGGTGTGTGTACAACCAGGGGATCTCGACGCATGCCAGGACGATCGCGGTTGTTCCGACGAGAAGCTGGACGCCGCGAAACGGTCGCCTGATCCACAACAGTGCTGAGCCAAGGAGCGCGGCAACGGCAACTCCGCCCCAGGGGAAGATATTGGCAGTGCGCGGTCGGAACTGAGCCGGGTCGCCGATCAATCCACCGGCAATGACCTCCCACTCTTCGGGCCTCACCGGAATGCCGGTATCGCGAGGCCCTGCTTTCAACAGCGAGAGTGAGGTTATGTAGATCAGCGCAGGTGCGACCGTCATCGCCAAGACAACGATCGCTCCAACCATTGTTCGCGAGAGGCGAGGAATGCGCATGTCCGGGTCGGGACTAACACCGGCAAGCAGCCTCCCCAACCACCATCCGGCAATGGGGATGCCAATCCAGACCAGGTAGCTGACATGGAGAAGGATGGTGGCAGCGAGCGCGATCCCGATCAACACCAGCCCACACGTACGGGATGCCGGGCCCTCTGAATCGTCGACAGCGCCGTCGCCCTCTGCAATCAGCATCCAGCCCGCAACGGCCATCGGTACTGCGACCCAGAGAACGAAGGATCCGGGCCAGGTGGCAACACCTGTCAGCCAGAATGTCACTGTCGCGTCGTGCACAAGTTCGAGCGCCAGAAACGCCAGCATCGAGATCACAGCCAGCGAGCCGTTTCGGAAGACAGTCCACGCGAGCGTGTACACCGACATCACTGCCAGCGGGACCACCAGCGCACCAACAACCCACCAGGCAGTCGTTGCCGGTGTGCCCAGCAGCCCCGTTACCACCGCCAGCATCTCGTGCCATCCGGGCACAACGTAGCCCGGGTGGGCCCCGCCGTCGATGAACATGCTCACCGCGTTGAAATCGATGCCATCCAGGTGTCGGAGCTTCTCGGTAACGGCGATGTGAAACAGCGTGTCGCCCGCCATCAGCGAGCCGAGGGCGAAGGCCACAATGCCGGATGCCGCGGCAATGAACCAGGCAACGACGGGCGGTGCAGACGATTGCGCGTCGTCTGCCCGATCGGGCGTGGCGGGGGACGACCTTCTGACCGCGATGACTGCGGCAGCGGCGCTGATCAGCGTGATCAGGAGTGCGCTCGAGTACCACGGAAGCCCGGTGAGCATGCGAAATACGACCAGCAGGCACCAACAGATTGCTCCGATCAGCGAGGCAATTGGCAGGTACCCGCCCGGCGGAAGACGCAGCTGGTCAATCCGGCTGGCACGCATCAGCAGGACCCCTGGCACCAGCAGTGCCAGCGCGCACGCAATCAACGTAGCGAGTTGAGTAAGGATCCAGGACACGTGAAATCAGTGGAGCAGGGGGGCGTCCGAATGGGGGTCGACGGAGTGTCGAATCTATCAGGGTGCATTCCTGCGCTCGGCGGCTCGCTACGATACCCGAGTCATGACCACCGTCGAACCAGATCAGACCGGGAGGCGCAGCGCAGTTCCGGTCGCTCCGGCGCCGGCGGTGTCGAGAATCGTCGTCTTCACGACGTCCTACCCGCGTGGTGAAGGCGACTTCTCGGGCGGGTTTGTTCACGATGCTGTTGAACTGACGCGTGCGCGCGGGATTGACGTTGACGTCGTTTCTCCAGGCGTCTTCCGTGATTGGGGGCTTGGACGGCCCGGGGGCATGGCGCGCAACGTTCGGCGGCGGCCCTGGGCGCTTCCGGCAATGCTGTTGTCGGCACTGCGAACACTCCGGCGAACGGCTCGCGATGCAGACCTCGTGCACACGCACTGGCTGTTGAGCGCGCTTGTCGTCAGGATGTGCGGCCGTCCGTGGGTGGTTACGCTCCACGGGACGGGATCCGCGGGGCCACGCTTCGAGGACCTGGCCCTTGTTGAACGGCACCCCCGACTCGTTCGCTGGCTGCTGAACCCTTCTTCCGGCGTCATCTGTGTGTCAGAGCGCCTCGCAGATGCGATGACGTCGATTGGCGTCCAGAACGTCAGCTGGATACCCAACGGCGTGGAGATTCCCGAGGACACGGGCACACCCGTGTCACCGCCCCATGTGCTCTACGCCGGACGCCTGTCGCCCGAAAAGGCAATCGACGTGCTGGCCGCGGCAACTGAGGGGCTTCCTCGCGTGATCGTTGGTGACGGTCCCGAGCGACACGAACTGCCCGAAGCACTGGGCATGATGCCTCGTGAGCGAATGGCCGACTTCTACCGTGATGCCACGGTCGTGACGTTGCCGTCATACCGGGAAGGACTGCCGCTGGTCGTGATCGAGGCGCTTGCACACGCGCGGCCAGTCGTTGCCACCCCGGTCGGCGGTATTCCGTCGCTGATCCAGCACGGAGAGACCGGCCTGCTCGTCGAACCCGGTGATGCAGAAGGATTGCGCAGCGCGATCATGTCGCTGCTTGATGACCCTGATCGCTCGCGCGAAATGGGCGCGTTGGGACGCGAGCGGATTGCGGGCATGTGCGGGTGGGACGTGGTTATTCCGCGGTTGATTTCAACCTACGAACGGGCCGCATTGTCTGCCTGGACTCCGGCGTCAACAGGAACTGTTGCGGGCGGCATGGTGCTGCTGACGATTGGCAACATGCTGTTCACGGTCCTCGGGTACGTCCTCGTGCTCGCACTTGCACGGATTCTGTCGACCGCCGACTACGGCCGCTACCAGCTTGCCGCCGGTGTGATCTCCATTCTCGCCACGCTCCTGCTCAAGGGAATTCCCGTTGGGGCCGTACGTACGATCGCCAATGCTGCGGCGTCGCCGCGCCTCGTCTCACGCCGTCTGGCAGTGATGCTGACGTGGTCGGCAGCCGCATTGATGGTGATATTCGCCGTGGCATCGCTCCCCTTCATGGTGCTGCTCGACGATCCACGCGGGGCGTTTGTCATTCTGCTTGCCTCAATGGCCGCAGCAACGTTCGCGGTCAATGGATATTTCACATCGATGGCTCAGGCGATGGGCAGGTTTGGCCGCCTTGCAGGCGCGCAGGCAATGTACGGATTCGCCAAGACAGTGCTTGTCATCGGTGGAGCATTGATTCACGGGGTCAGTGGTGCGATCGCCGGTTTCGCGATCGCTCCGATTGCAGGCGTGCTTCCCGTTCTGTTCAGCGCACGAATGCCAACGTCGGGGCCGTGGCCGGACCGCTCGCGGCGCTGGGTCGACTCGGCAATTCGACGTCTGGCTGGCCCGATGATCGTCTCGTCATTTGCCGTAACGACCATGCTGATCATCGATGTTGTCGTGGTACGGGTACTGTCGTCCGCCCATCAGACTGGCCTCTACGCAGTTGCTGCCGTCATCGGGCATGTTCCGTACTTTTTGCTGCAGTCAAGCGCGATTGCGGTTCTGCCGGCGATTGCGGCCGTCGCGGGAACCCCTGCACTTCGCGAGACGGTACGGCGATGCATGTCGGACATTGCCTCGCTGCTCGCCTTGCCGACCGTGGGCATCGCAATGCTGGGTGATAGGGCGTTGCCGCTGATCGTTGGGCCAGGCTACGAGACTCCGCACATTCTGGTTGCCCCAATTGCGATTGCAACCGCCGGCATCACGTTGTATGCGGCCCTGGTGGCGATCGACGCCGGTCTGGACAGGGTTCGCGGCGCCGTGTTGATTGGTGTTGCCGGCGTGTTGATCTTCACAACCTCCGTGGCCATTGGCACATGGGTGGACGGCATCTCCGGTACTGCATGGGCGGCTGCAGCGAGCGGTGTGGCAGTTGCTGTGGCACACACGGCGTGGCTGACATGGCAGCACGGATCGATTCTTGCCCCGCGTATCGCACTCGCGTGGGTCTTTGCGGTGGTGGTAACCGTGCCCCTCCTGCTACTGCCGCAGTCGCTGTTGGCGTTGATGGCAGGCGCGGCCGCGGCCGCGGTTGTGTGGATCGTTGCGGTGCAGCGATTCAAGGTGCTGGATCTGCGACGACGGCCGGGAGCGTCGGATCATGTTGCAGACAGCGCCGTTGCGCCGGGCTGACGCCGGGACTCAGGCCGGGCACGAATTGGAATGAACGCCCGGTGGTGTGGTCCGGGAGGCACGGCCCACAGACCAGAGAGATCCGCCGCGCCAGTGACTGATCCGGTGGGCATCGGGTCT
>CAYNNW010000209.1:0-2709 GCA_964398435.1 uncultured Gaiellales bacterium
GACGTTGTGCGCCCGTCTCCGCAACACGGGCAAGTTCTGCCTTCACGTCCTCCGGCACCAGGAAGCTGGCGTTCTCATCCCAGTCCAGTGCCCGCTTGGTTGCTGCCACGTTGTCGGGGCCGAGCGGAGCGCCGTGCACTTTCGATGTGCCGGCAAGCGGGCTGTAGGCGCCAATCGTCGACCGTGCAACCACGAACGTTGGGCGCTCGGTTTCGGCCCGTGCCTGCTCGACCGCCCGATCGATGGCTTCGATGTCTTCGATGTCTTCGATCTGCAGCACGTGCCAGCCGTAGGCCTCGTAGCGGGCGGCTACCTGTTCACTGGTCGACAGGTCGGTGGATCCATCGATCGTGATTCGATTGTCGTCCCAGAACACGGTCAGCCGATCCAGGCCAAGGTGGCCGGCGATCGCTGCGGCCTCCGCCTGAACGCCTTCCATGATGTCGCCATCGCTGGCCAGTACCCAGGTGCGGTGGTCGACCACGGTGTGGCCCGGGCCATTGAAGCGATCAGCCAGCATGCGCTCGGCGATGGCCATGCCGACTGCCGAGGCCAGGCCCTGGCCCAGCGGCCCCGTTGTGAACTCGACTCCTGGCAACTCGCCCCGCTCCGGGTGCCCGGGGGTTCGCGAATGCAGCTGACGAAATGCCTTCAGGTCGTCCAGCGTGACGTCATATCCGGTCAGGTGCAGCAGGCTGTAGAGCAGCATTGATGCGTGTCCACAACTCAGCACGAATCGGTCGCGATCGGCCCAGTCAGGCGCCGCTGGATCGTGCTTCATGTGGTGTTCGAACAGGCGCATTGCCAGCGGGGCAAGCGCCAGTGGAGCACCGGGATGCCCGCTGTTGGCCTTCTGGATGGCATCGATGGACAGGGTGCGAACGGTGTTGACGCACAGCTGCTGGAGCTGTGTGGGCGTGTCGATCACGGGGCAGTGGTCCTTGCAGGTTGCTGGTGTTGACGGTTGGCATGCCAGGTGCACTCCAACCGCACGCGCGCAGCCTATCTGCTGGCAGGGGTCGACCGAAACCTTGTGAAAACACTGATTCCGTCGTACCTTCGAGTCATGAGGGAATGGGGATCAGCCACCGCAGGGTGCACGCTGGCAATCGCTGGTGTCGTCACTGCATGGGCCGCTGTCCCCGGTTCCCTGTTCGCCGCAATAGCCTCGATCGTTGCCGTTGCAGGGGTTCTGCTGGCAGCGCTGTCGATTCTGTCGCTGCAGTGGAGCGGCGCTCTTGCGCACGCTCGCAGCAATGCGTCATCGATTCGCACGCGCCTGATCAATCGTGTTGCACGACGCTCAGCGAGTATCGATGGCGGTGACGAACACCGGGACGAGGACACCGCAGCGCTGGCAGGCTGAGCTAGCTGCAGGAATCCACCCAGGCGCAGAGCAGGTCGATCGCTGCACAGACATCGTCCAGGTGAACCATCTCTACCGGCGAGTGGACGTAGCGTGCCGGAATCGAAAGGAATGCCAGCGGAACTCCACGGCCGCCCGCGATCACCCGATCGGCATCGGTCGAGGTGCCCATGCCCAGCGCGCGCATCTGCACCGGAATTCCGCAGCGCTGTGCGGTCTCTACCAATTCGTCAACCACACGTTCGCAGTTGACCGATCCCCGGTTGAGTCCGGGTCCCGCGCCGAGCTCAAGGTCGTGCATCGGACTCGCGACGGGCGTATCCGAGGCGGGCGAGAGGTCGATGACCACCGCAACGTCGGGAGAAAGCCGATTCGTCACCGTTTCAGCTCCGACCCCGCCGATCTCCTCCTTGACCGACGCGACCGCAATGACCTCAGCGTCGGCCGACGCCCCGACCCGTCGCAGCACTTCTACCGCTACGAGCGTTCCGATCCGGTTGTCGAGCGAGCGTGACACCAGATGATTGCCCACGACCAGCGGCGGTCCGCTGAGGACAACCGGCGCGCCAACACTCACGAGCTGTTCTGCCGACTCGCGACTGTTCAGGCCCAGGTCGATCCACAGGTCTGTGAAGTCCGGGGCCTGCCGTTCGCGGCCCTCGTCGCGCAGCAGATGAATTCCAGGTCGGGAAATCACTCCGGCAACCGGACCGGCCACTCCCCCGATCTCAACGCGCTGCCCGACGAGCACCGTCGGATCCCAGCTGCCGATCGGCGCGCAGCGCAGAAAGCCGCGTGCGTCGATCTTCGAGACGATCAGTCCAATCTCGTCCAGGTGGCCGTACAGCGCTATCCGGCGACGTGAACTGGTCGATGGTGCCTGCGAAATCCGTGCAACACACGATCCCAACGGGTCGCGCGTTACCGTCGCAAATTCCGAGACGTAGCGCGTGAATTCGTCAGCGGCCGCCCCCTCGAAGCCGGCCGGGGCTGGCGTGGCCAGCAGCTGCATCAGAAAGTCATGCGTGGGCTGGTCAAGTGGTCGCGGGACGTAGGTCGAAGGCATCCGTCCGAGCCTACCCGGTGATCCGGCACCACGAACGATCGAAACGCCCCGATCCAGTCGATCGATAGACAGGTGGACGACTGTCGGGCGATGTGGTGATCGCAGGCAGGAAGAGCGGATGCATGGGATGTGTGATGGGAACTGTCATTGGTTCTGGCTCGCCGCTGCACGCGGCGCAGGGCTTGATCACCCGGGTGTCAACTGAGGTTGTCGAGGATGTGGCGCGATCGGCGCACGGTGGTGCCGCGCGAATAGCTGACCTGGCAGGAGCGCCCGC
>CAYNNW010000209.1:2809-4957 GCA_964398435.1 uncultured Gaiellales bacterium
CGCGATCGGCGCACGGTGGTGCCGCGCGAATAGCTGACCTGGCAGGAGCGCCCGCAGGCTCGGGTCTGCAGGGGGCACTCGAGGGCGTATCGCAGCTGCGAATCGGTGTGATGACCAGCTTCTCCCAGCCCAACGATGGCGCGAACGGATTCCTGTTCGACGCGATTGCCCGGCGTGGAGCCGACACGCTGTGGATCAACAGCGATACCGCGCACTTCGTTGGTGACACCTTCATGCAGGGCGACGTGCCGATCGGACACCTTGATGCAGTCATTCCGCGCTACGCGGGCTCCAGCCTTCCGCTGATGGGTGAGATGGAGCAGCACGGCATTCCGATGATCAACAACCAGCGGGCAATTACGACCACGTGGCTGAAGCAGAACACGCACGCGGCGTACGAGGCGTACGGCACGCCCACGATTCCGACCAGATTTGCGGCGAAGGCAGAGGATGCGACAGAGGCGCTCCGTGGACTTCCTGATGACATCGTCGTCAAGCCGCACGACGGTGAGGGCGGCAACGGCGTGGAGTTCTTCACCAACCATGAGGACGCTGCCCGCCATATCGAGCAGCACTTCAGGGGGTCTGACTCACTGTTGCTTGTCCAGCCCCGCATTCAGGGCGCGATGGTCCGATGGGAGACGCCTGCCGGAGAGATTGTCGAATCCGGAATGGACTATCGAGCGGTCGGAACCAAGATTGTTGGTGAAACTCCCGCGCAGGACACCCCGGTAATTGTCGGCTATATCCAGCGAGTCGGTGCGCCCGGAAGTGGCAAGTCAAATCTCGATGCAGGTGGCTGGGGGCGCATCATGGGGCCCGACGAGGCGCCTGATGGACTTCGTGATGCAGCCTTCAAGGGCTACGCCGCCATTCCCGGGAACTACGGCATGGGCGGGATCGACATCATGCCGGTCGGCAGGGAAATCGATCAGCCTCTACTGGACCATGCGGCTGAGTCGTTCGTCGTGACCGAATCCAACTCATCGCCAGGCGTCATTGACGGCGATGCCATCGGGCATATGGAGGCGGTTGCTGACCACACGCTGGCCGTGGCGCTGCGCAACAACCGTGCACGCTGATCATCGTGGGCGGGTGACGTCGGCTCAAGCCGGTATCGTGGTCCGGGTATTCGCCGTCAAAGGACGCCCGCACCATGGCAACAGCAGCCGACCCGCAGGCCGATGCCACCCAGTTCGCCATGCCCGAATCGCCGACCCCGCACGGCTGGACGGCACTCGTATACGCGCATACTCACTGGGACCGCGAGTGGTACCGGACATTTGAGCGATACCGCTCACAGCTGGTGGGGATGGTCGACCGACTGCTCGACGTACTCGAGTCAGACCCGTCATTCTCGTGCTTCGTGCTCGACGGGCAGACGATCGTCCTCGATGACTACCTTGAGATTCGACCGGAATCGCGTGAGCGGCTGACCCGCCTGGTTCAGGCCGGCCGGATCGAGATCGGGCCCTGGTACGTGCTCCCCGACGAATTCCTGGTCTCAGGCGAGTCGCTGATCCGCAACCTGATGGAGGGCAGGCGCGGAGCGCGCCGATTTGGCCAGGAGCTCCCCGTCGCCTATCTGCCCGACCCATTCGGTCACATTGCCCAGATGCCCCAGATTCTTCAGGGATTCGGGATCGGCAGCGTCGTCTTCAGCCGTGGCATGGGGAACGAGTTCCTCGACCTCGGCAACGAATTTGAGTGGCAGGCCCAGGGCAACTGTGCACGCGTGCTCGCGCTCGTTCAGTCGAGCCCGTATACGAACGGGTACTGCAATGCCGAGCTGCTTCCACTGACACGCGACGATGACGGCCGTACGCGGGCCATGTTCGAAGCGAGGCGGCTGCTCCTTCACCTGGCAGCAACGTCGCGCTCGGGAGTGTTGCTCCTGGCTGCCGGCTGCGATCACGCGTCGGTGAATCCGCTGCTCCCCGAGCTGGTCGATCAATTGCAGCAGCAGACCGGCCTGCCAGTCAGCATCTCCGGCCTCTCCGCCCTGCAGTCGACAGTGGAGGAGCGCGTCGGCGCCGCCGGCAGCGATCGTGGCCAGCTGGGGGCGTACCAGGGGGAGCTGCGAGGTTCGCTGCACGCTCCGATCCTCGGCGCAATCTTCTCGGCGCGAATACCGCTCAAGCAGCAGAA
>CAYNNW010000210.1:0-4912 GCA_964398435.1 uncultured Gaiellales bacterium
GATGGTGGCGATGTCGCCGCCGGTGGTGGTGGAGCCGGTGTCGGCGAGATCGCGGTGGGCGCCTGGGCGGATCTGGCGCTGTTCGACCCGGACGACCGCTGGACGGTGGTGGGAGCTGAGCTGGAACACCGGCATCCGGCCACGCCCTACGAGGGGCGCGAGCTTCGAGGGAGGGTGATCACCACGTGGCTGGCGGGTGTCACTGCGTATGATCGAGGCAGCTTCACCGACGACCTGACAGCGCACGAGGCAGCACGACCGTGAGCACATCTTCTGAACACGCCGATACCGTCCGCGCCGAGGCGCTGGAGTCACGCGCCCGGGCAAGCGCGCCGCCCTGGACCTCGATGCACGACCTTGCCGGCGAACATATGGGCGGGGCGGTGATTGCCTGGGACGACGATTTCTTCGCCGAGGCAGCGAACCTGATCCGCCGCGAAGAGCCCCGCTTTGACGCCGAGCGGTTCACCGACCGCGGCAAGTGGATGGACGGCTGGGAAACCCGACGCCGCCGAACGCCCGGCCACGACTGGGCCATCGTGCAGCTGGGAACCCGCGCGCACCTGGCCGGGGTCGACGTCGATACCGCACACTTCGTTGGCAACGCCCCCAGCCACGCAGCAATTGACATCGCAGACTGGTCAGGCGAGGCGCCCGACTGGTCAGCCGATGCAGCGACTGACGCCGGCTCGACACAGTGGATGGAATCGATCCAGTGGATCGAGGCCGTGCCGCAGCAACCCGTGCGCGACTGCTCACACAACTGGTTCCCGATTGCCGAGGCCGGCCCGGCGACACTGGTACGCCTGCGGATCTACCCTGACGGCGGCGTGGCGCGGCTGCGCGTGTACGGCACACCGGCGATCGATTGGCAGCAGCTGATTGCCAGTGCCACACGGCTCGACCTTGCCTGTGCCACCGTTGGCGGTCGCGTGCTGGACACCAGCGATCGCTTCTTTGCGCATCCGGAGAATCTGATTCTGCCGACCCGCCCGCGGAACATGGGTGAGGGGTGGGAAACCAGGCGGCGGCGCGGGCCGGGCCATGACTGGATCACTGTCGCACTGGGGCACCGCGCCCGTATCGACGAGGTCGTTGTGGATACCGCCTTCTACAAGGGCAACTTCCCCGAGTCGTGCGAGGTGGCTGCCCGTCGAACAGATGCACCAGAGGGCGACTGGACAACGATCGTTGCGCGCACACCACTGATGGCTGACGCAGTGCACCGTCTTGAGGTTGCAGCGACTGACAGTGGACCGTGGGACGAGCTTCGACTGACAATTCACCCCGACGGAGGAGTTGCACGGCTGCAGGCGTTTGGTGTTCCAACGGAATCGGGGCCACAGCCATGAACTCTGCAGCAACCGCGCTGGACCGCCTGAACGCACTGGACAGCGCGCAGGCGTTTGAGATGTTTTCGCGCTGCTGCGGGTCGCAGCGCTGGTCCAGCCAGATGGTGGCGCGCCGCCCATTCACCAGCAGCGAACACCTGTTGGCGGCCGCAAGCGAGGTCGACGCGACACTGGGCCGCGAGGACTGGCTGGAGGCGTTTGATCACCATCCGCGTATCGGCGACCGCGAGGTCCTGCGCGCTCGCCTGGCTGCAGCGGCAGCCACGGCCTCGCCGCAGGGCAGTGGCTGGGAACGCGGCGAACAGGCAGGCGTTCGGGCCGATGATGAGCAGCTTCTTGACGAGCTGGCCGCAGCCAACGCTGCCTACGAGGATCGATTCGGATTCATCTTCCTCATCTGTGCTTCCGGGCTTGATGGCACCACCATGCTGGCCCGCTGCCACGAACGGATGAGCAACGACATCGACGTTGAGTGGACTGTTGCCGCAGCTGAGCAGGCGAAGATCAGCCGCCTGCGGCTCGCAAAACTGCTCGAGGAACTGGGGACGCCAACGGCGGACTCCACGCCGAAGGGAGCCAGTCAGTGACCACCATTTCCACGCACGTTCTGGATACCGCCCATGGAAAGCCTGCGGCCGGGATCGCTGTGCAGCTTGAATCGCGCGGGGCGGACACCGACGCATGGATTCCGATCGGCAGCGGCACCACCAACAGCGACGGCCGCGTGGCCGCACTGGTTCCCGACGGCACGGAACTGAGCAGCCCGCACGTGCGAGTGACATTTGCCACCGAGTCATACCACCGGAATGCCGGACAGCCGTGCTTCTATCCGTCGGTATCGATCGAGGCGCAGCTGGATCTGGCCGAATCCCATTACCACATTCCGTTGCTGCTCAGCCCCTACGGCTTCAGTACGTATCGAGGCAGCTGAGCCTGCACCGACGTACGCAGTGAGCGGCCGGCAATGTGACGTTGCTGGCGACGCGATAGCATCCGCGCATGATCGCTTCCACCCTTTCCCCTGATGTGCGCGAGTCAATTCTCTCGCCACTGCGCGAGTCGAACGAGCTGTTTGCAGCGCGGTACCCCGGAGACCCGTACGAGCGTCAGCCGGTACACGTGGTCTACGGCGGCGCGCAGCTGTTCTCACGCACGACAGCCGCCCGCATGGGCGAGCTCGCACTGCGCGCCCTGAATACCTGGGCCGCGACACCGGAGGATCTGACGCGCGTGCTCGACGTGCCGGGGGCGCTCGCCCAGCGCGTCCACGAGCGTGTCACTGCCAAGCTGCAGCGCGAGGCGGTCGAGGATTTCCGGATCGACTTCGAGGACGGCTACGGCAACCGCCCGGATGAGGAAGAAGACGGTGACGCTGCACGCTGCGCCGTCGAGGTGGCTGCCGGAATGCGCGAATCGTCGCTTCCACCATTCATCGGCATTCGAATCAAGCCGCTCTCGAACGAGATGGTGCAGCGATCACTGCGCACGCTCGACGTGTTCGTGACCGCGCTCGCGCGTGAGACCGGCGGGGCGCTGCCGGATGGCTTTGTGATCACGCTACCGAAGGTGACGCACGTTGAGCAGGTACAGGCCGCGGTTGCGGTGCTGGATCGGCTGGAGCAGGAGCTGGGCATCGCGGCCGGCGCACTTCGCCTGGAGCTGATGGTTGAAACGCCGCAGTCGATCATCGGTGCTGACGGGCGCGCTGCGCTGCCGGAACTGGTTGCGGCCGGCGATGGGCGCGTTCGCGGCGCGCACTTTGGCACATACGACTACACCGCGCTGGTGGGCGTGACTGCGGCGCAGCAGTACATGGCTCACCCGGCCTGCGACTTTGCCAAGCACGTCATGCAGGTGTCACTCGCCGGGCGCGGCGTGATCATCTCGGACGGTGCCACCAATGTGATGCCCGTTGGCCCGCACCGCGCGGCGGATGGTGTCGATCTCAGCGATGCGCAGGTGCAGGAGAACCGCGAAGTCGTCGAGCGCGCCTGGCGACTTGCCTGGTTCCACAACATGCACTCGCTGCGACAGGGCTTCTATCAGGGCTGGGACCTTCACCCGGCGCAGCTGCCCGTTCGCTATGCCGCCACCTACACGTTCTTTCTCGAGGGGCTGGACGACGCCGCCGCGCGGCTTCGCTCGTTCCTGGACAAGGCCGCCCAGGCCACGTTGCTGGGTGACGTTTTCGATGACGCCGCCACGGGCCAGGGCCTGCTGAACGTATTCCTGCGCGGGCTGTCGTGTGGTGCGATCAGCGAAGAGGAAGCACTGGCCAGCGGCTGCACACTTGACGAGATGCGAACGCGCAGCTTCCTGGCAATCCTCGACGGCCGGCGGCAGGCGCCGTCGGCAGCTGGCAGCCCCACCTGACCGTGCTGCCACGCCCGCTCATTCCGCGAATGCGGATCCCGATCTCGACCCGCGCAACCCTGCGCTGCGCCTGGGATGCGATCTGTGCGCCGGCGAGCGATGGCTGGGATCGCGCGGCGATTGAGTCACTGCCTGCCCACTCTGTTCCGGTGCTGTCAGCGCGATCAGGGTTTGTTGCACTGCTCGAGGCACTGCAGCTGCAACCGGGCGATGAGATTGCGATGAGCTGCGTCAACATCGACGACATGTTCCGCCTGGTCGACGCGTTCGGCGCAACCGTTCGACCGATCCCGATCGACCCGGACACGCTGATTCCTACAGCTGCCGACCTTGAAGCCGTTGTTAGTCCGCGGACCAAGGCTGTGGTGATCACCCACCTGTTCGGCGCCATTCCGTCGGTTGCCGAGCTGGCAGAGATCAGCGGCCGCCTGAACATTCCGTTGGTGGTCGATGCCGCCCAGGGCTACATGCCGGCCGGCGCCTGGAAGGCCGATCCCGCAGCCGATGTGACCCTGTTGAGCTTTGGTCCGCTGAAGACGTGTACGGCGCTCGGCGGTGGGGCGGTGATCTGCCGCGAGGCGGAGCTGGCACGACTGGTGCGGGCGCAGCAGGCGCGATGGCCTCGGCGGTCACGGCGCGAGGCTCTCATTCGCGCACTGCGATTCACGGTGCTGGTACAGGTTGCACGCCCGCGCGTCTTTCGCGTGGTGTGCAACGCGATCACGCGGCGCGGGCGCCACCCCGATGACGTGCTGCAGAAGATGACGAAGGGATTCAGCGGCGAGGGCGGCGCGACGGCACTGCGAGCCAAGGTCAGTCGGCAGCCAAATGCGGGACTGGTTCGATCGATGCGACAACGACTTGCAGACCCGGCACCACGCGCACTGCAGCAGCGGATTGCCTGCGGCACTGCCTGTGCGACCACGCTGGGCTCGCGCGTGCCCGGCGGCACGCACGCGCCACATGGGCACTGGCTGGTTCCGTTCAGCTGTGCCGACGCTGCCGAACAGGCCACGCTGCGCGAGGCGCTGGCGAAGGCGGACATCGACTCACTCCCCATCTGGCAGTCAAACCTCGTGGATCTGACGATGTCGACGCCGTCGTTGCGGTTCGGGCTGCTCCTACCGTCCACCTGGGCAATGCGCGACACGACGGCGCGCACGATCTGTTCGATCATCCAGAAGACG
>CAYNNW010000211.1:0-4856 GCA_964398435.1 uncultured Gaiellales bacterium
AGCACACGGTGGCATGCTCAGCTACCTGCCCGACGATGGCACAGGCAAGCATGCATTCCTGATCGAGCTGCCAGGCGAGCGCATCGTGGCCGACGCGCGCGCGGCTTCCTGATCGAGGTGACCTCATGATCGGAGCGGCGCAGTGAACGTCATCTGGTACACGGCCGCGTCGATCGACGGTCGGATCGCGAACGCCGACAACTCGCTTGCCTTCCTCGACAGCATTGGTGATCGCCCGCACGGCGCAGAGGAGTTCACGACGTTCCTCTCAGGAATCGACGCGATCCTGATTGGCGCCACAACGATGCGCTGGCTCATCGACGGCGGTCATGGCTGGCCACATGATGATCTTCCAACCTGGCTCGTCACACACGATCCAACGCTTGCTGACCAGGTGCGACCGACGCGGGCGCCCCTTCACGAGGTCAGCGGGAGTCTGGCGGACGTACTGGAAGAGATGCGGGGATCGGGGTGTCGGCGGGTCTGGCTGTGCGGTGGCGGATCAATCGCAGGACAACTCGCCCGGATCGATCGGCTTGACGAAATCGTGGTGACGATCGCACCAACCATTGTCGGAGACGGACCGTCGCTTGCCGACGTTTCCGGGCTGGCGTTGAAGCGGTATGTCCCAATTGAGCTGGCAGATGCCGGAGGCAATGCGATTCGAATTCACTGGAAGCGAAGTCATGCCGAACCTGGAGATGTCAGCTAGCGCACATGTTTTCGCGTGCGTGGCTCCTCGATTCGATACGCTGTGCTGATGCGAACCCATCAGGTCTACACGACTCCTGACAATCCGAATATCGATCTGCCGGCGGCGGTGACAGCAGACGACGTCGAGTCGATGCTTGCTCCACTCGTCGACCAGGCACAGGCACTTGCCGATGAGATCGCCGAGCCCATGGCCACTGCAACGGCCCGCGACCACGTGGCGCGCCTTGTCAACGCCTTTGACGCTGCCTGCTCGACGATCGAGACATATGAGTCGAAGGTCTATCTGGCCTACCAGCAGCGCAGCGATGTTGACGAGACACGCGATGCCTACAAGGCTTTCAATCACTCCGTGCAGCCGGTGGTCGACCGGTTCACTCGCGCGTTCCTCGACGCACTGCTGGACACCGAGATCGTCCGTACACATGTCCACGATGCCTTTGGCGAGGTGTACCTGGCACGCGTGACAGCGTGGCGCGACACGCTTGATCCTGCCAACGCAGATCTTGAAATCGAGCTCTCGGACGAGCTGATGAAGCACACCGAGCTCTTTGCCGCAGGGACGTTCGAGTGGCGTGGCGAGGAACACCGGCTGACGATGATGGCGAAGTCGCTGACGGACCCTGACCGGGCCGCGCGACACGCCGCGTTTGCCAGCTACACGAAGTTCCTGCAGAACAACCACGAAACGCTTGAGCAGGTCTTTGATCGTGCGTGCGAGCTGCGTGAGCGGATCGCCGACGGCGCTGGATTCTCGTCATATACCGACATGCGCTACAGCTCGATGTGGCGGATTGACTATGACGCCGGCGATGTCGAGCGGTTCCGCGAGTCGATCTACCGGCACGTTGTGCCACTGGCGCGGCGACTGCGCGAGCAGCAGGCGGCCGGACACGGAACGGCGCTGGTTCACCCTGCCGACGCGGCGATTGCCGACATTCCCGTGCCTGAGATGGCTGTCGAGATGGACGCGCAGCTTGCGGCCGGGTCGGTGCTGTTCAACGAGCTCGATGAGGAGCTCGGCCAGCGATACGACGCGATGGTTGCCGAGGGGCGAATTGACCTGGCCTCGCGACCCGGCAAGGCAACTGGGGGATTCTGCATCAGCTTCCCGGATGACGGGGTGCCATTCATCTTCTCGAACAGTGTCGGCACCTACGGCGACGTCGCCGTGCTCGTGCACGAATGCGGCCACGCATTCCAGTCAGAGCTGAGCGCCTGGATCCGTCCCAAACTGTTGCTGCATCCGACGCTTGAGGCGTGCGAGGTCCACTCGATGGGCCTGGAGCTGATGGCACATCCGCACCTCGAAGCATTCTTCTCGCCCGAACACGCGGACCACTATCGGATTCGCGACGTCCGAGGGGCACTGCACTCGCTGGCCTACATGGCAGCCGTCGATGAGTTCCAGCACGGACTGTATCCCCGCGCCAAGGGGGCAACGACGACCGGCAGCACCGCGATCGGTGGCGGCGGTGCCGATGCGCGCGGCGAGCTGTGGCTCGCGCTCGCCAAGCGCTATATGCAGGGCATCGATCACGAGGCCGACCCGTGGTTCGGGCGGCATCGCTGGCTGACACAGCGGCATATCTTCCACACGCCGTTCTACTACATCGATTACGCGCTGGCACAGGTGGTCGCGTTGCAGCTGTGGAAGCGCAGCCGCGCTGACGCCGAAGATGCGCTTGAGTGTTATCGGGGACTGTGCACCGTTGGCGGGACGCTTCCGCTCCGCGAGTTCGTTGCGCACGCCGGGCTGTCGGACCCGTTCGACGACGACACCGTTGCTGCTGTCGCAGCCGAGGTCGCAGCCTTCCTCGGTCTGTAGTTACGAGTCCTTGCCGGATTGGCCCCGGCAGCCTACGGTGGATCTGTGACACCACGTCCACGCTTTCGCCGACTTCGTCTTGCGCTGCTGCCTGCGGTGGCCGTGGCCTGTGCGCTGACTGCGATGTTCGTGCCGGCAGCGTACGGCGCCGTTTCGCACGTATCGCTTCAGGTCATGCCTGATCAGCCCACCGTGGGCCAATCAACACAGTTAACCGTTACGGGAGTAGCTACGGCCCCGCCACTGGCCGATGCGCACTGGCAGATCGACGGGCAAGCCCTGTTGTCCACTGCAACGACGGTGACCCACACATTCAGCCAGCCGGGCCCCGTTCGGATCTCCGTTGATGTGGTCGACGGTGACGGGATCCGCTCCGTTCAGGCAGTGCGGGACGTCCAGGTGCTGCCACGCCCGGTCGTTGCAAATCTCGCCTCTTCGGCCCGCACGATCGGTGTTGGCCAGCAGGTGCTGCTCTCGACGCAGGGAACCACATCCCCAGACGGCGGAATCGTGCAGCTCGACTGGGATTTCGACGGAGACGGATTGACAGACGAAGTCCAGCACACTGCGGCCGGCGCCTGCCCTGGAGCCTCACCTGCCTGCACGAATCCCGCGCTGCCGCACGCCGCCAGCTGGCCCGCGGCAGGAGTGAAGCTGGTCACGGTTCGAGCACGCGACAGCTTTGGCCAGACTGCTTCGGCAACGGCGCAGGTGGTTGTCGTTGCCGGTGGCGTGGCGCCCCGTGCTGCAACTCGCGCGAGCGTGTCGTTGATCGGTCTGGCATTCGTTGAGCCGTTCCTGACCACGCGATCGTTTCCGGTTCGCTGGGCAGTCGATGACGCGCAGGCGCTGGGTGGCGGTGGACAGGTTGTCCTGCGGATGCGAAGCGCATCCAGCTCGACCGGAGACTGGACTCGGTGGCGGCAGTGGCACGCCACCCCCGCAGTGACGACCGGTGATCGTCGGTTCCGTGGCAAGCGTGGCCGAACGTACTGCTTCGAGGCGCGGCTGCTCACGCAGTCGCAGGCGTTGGCAACGGCGGCAGACATGCGGCGCTCACAGCGATGTGTTGCCGTGCCCCGTGACGACCGTTCACTGCGTGGCGACGGCAGCTGGGAGCAGCATCGCGGTCGTGGATGGTATGGCCGGACCGTCACCAGCACGAGCCGCCGTGGCGCAACCATCCGAGCTGGCGTTGTGGGACAGCGGATTGCGTTGCTGGCCGGCACCTGCGACGGCTGTGGCACCGTTCGCATAAACCTGGGCAGGCGACGGCTCCGCACGGTCAGTCTGGACAGCGGCGAGGCCGGAATCCAGCGGCGGCAGATTCTGCCCGTCGCAACGTTCAGCGCGCGCCGCGGCGGACGCATTCGGATCGTCGTCGTCAGCCACGACAAGCCCGTGTACATCGACGGGCTGGCGGTCGCCGCCACGTGACATCCTGTGAGCCGTGTCAGGTGGCTCGCGCGGTATCAGCGGTTGATCACCATGAGCACGTAGATCACGCCCACAATGATTCCCAACCAGCTGAAGCCGTTGGCGAGGGAAACGATGCCGTCGCCGATCAGCGCGCCCTCCGATTCGGCAATCTGTTTCCGTGCCCGCCGTCCAACGATCAGCGCTAATACTGAAAAGCAGCCGCCGCCAAACAGCAGTGACAGGACGAGTGCCCAGACAGCCGTTGAACAGGTCCGTGCTCCTGCGATCGGCGCGTGTGGAGTCGGCTCGACGACAAGTGGAGACCTGCAGTACCTGCATGCGCGGGCGTCAATGCTGATGTCGTTGCCACAGAACGGGCATGGCCGAGTCAAATCCGTTGCGGTGTCGTCCACTGGTGTGCTCCTGTGGGTGGGACGTCGCCGGTTACGTACCCACTATGCGCACTGGGCTACCGGCACGCGAGTAGTACAACAGCACGCGAGCAGCAGGCCAGTACACAAGGCGCAGGTCAGCGAACAACATGCACGGGGACGCCGATCCGCACCTTCGAGTAGAGGAACTCGACGTTGCGCCGCCGCATGCGGACACATCCGTGCGAGGCAGCCTGGCCGATCGATCCTTCATTGGGGGTCCCATGAATTCCGACGCCCGAGGCAGACAGACCGATCCAGCGGGTTCCCAACGGATTGTCTGGCCCGGGGCCGATCGGTTCGGCATCTTCGGCCCAGCCAAGCTGCCCACAGCGCTCACGCAGAAACTCAATGCGGCCTTCGTCGAAGCACTGGGCTCGGCCGAGCTGCGCGCCCGTATGGCCACGCTGCTGGCGGAGCCGGCACCGATGACGCCAGAGCAGTTCGGCACCTTCGTCAAGCGCGAG
>CAYNNW010000212.1:0-4818 GCA_964398435.1 uncultured Gaiellales bacterium
GCCCCTCACACGGCCGAAATGGAAAGATCCGATTCAACAGGTCGAGGGTCGCGCGAACCCGCCGGGCGTTGGAATACGGGCCGAAATACTTCCGTCCCGATCGATGCTGCTCGCGTGTGAACATGACGCGGGGGAACTCGTCGTCAACGGTGACCACTATCCACGGGTACGACTTGTCGTCGCGCAACATGATGTTGAACGGCGGTCGGTGTCGCCGGATCAGGTTCTGCTCGAAGATCAGCGCCTCGCGCTCGGTCGACGTGACGAACACCTCGATGTTGGCGATTCGAAGTACGAGCGCCTGCGTCTTGGCATCATGCGATTTCGTGAAGTAGCTGTTGACGCGCTTGCGCAACGATTTGGACTTGCCGACATACAGCACGGCCCCGGCCTCGTCGTAATAGACATAGATACCGGGCTCATCAGGAAGCGCCGCCCGCTGGCGGTCAAGATGTGCACGTCTGGGTTCGGTCACACCGACATCGTATCCGCGATGCGGCGCGCTCACGCCGCGCGGCCGGCACGCCTCTCGCTGCGAGCATCAGCCGCAGCGTCGGCTGCGACCGTGGATTCCAGTGCTGCACGGTCGATGATGACCATCCGCCTGCGGAAGCTGGTGATCAGGCCAGCACGACGAAGTTCGTTGACGACCAGCGAACACTTGGTGCGGCGCGAGCCGACCAGACCCGCAAGCGCTTCCTGAGTCAGCTGCACATCGATCAGCACATCACCCTTGGTGGTTGGTCGACCAAATCGTTCCGCCAGTCGCAGCAGCACCGATGCCACACGTACCTCAACAGGACGAGTGGCCAGCAGCGCCGACCGCTCGATGACCTCGGCATAGTGCGCGCAGGCAGCGACGAGCGCCCGGCCGCAGCCAGCTGGTGCAGCTTCGGCCCAGGCATCCACCTGGCGCGCGCCGAGCCACAGCACGTCGGCATCACCAGCCGTGGCTTCAATCTCAAACGCAAAGTTCGTTGAATCGCCGCGCCGAGGAAGCGCAACAATGTCGCCGGGCCCGAGAACATCAACTGCAACCGATCGCCCCTCGGGCAGGTCGGACATGACAAGCACGCAGCCGCTGCTGACGACCAGGATCTCGGCACCGTCGGTGGGGCAGGCGCGGTCGCCCGCCGCAATGGTTCGAGGTGAACCAGAGCGGACTGACAGATCACCGCGTGTCAGCCCAAACAGTGAGTCAATTGGCGTGGCATCAGCGTCGGCAGTCTTCGCGCAGCCTGCGGCCTGCTCAATCCGCTGTGCGTAGCCATCAAAGCCGAACGTGCTCAGATCGCCGCAGGTTCTGATGAGGTCTCCGATGTCGGACTCACCGCTGCTGCGGAAGTCGCAGAGCGCGGCAAGCGCACGCACCACCAGGGCGTCGCCGCCGCGACCGACAGCCTCCCACTGGTCGGCGCGCTGCCGCAGCGCTGTACCGGGATCAGCAGTGGTGCCCCGCAGCACACCGGCCCAGGCATCAATCTCATCGCAGCGTGCAACGGTCAGCGGCGTCGTCACCGGCGTCGACGCATTCCGCAATTCGTCGAGCCGATCGACGAGATGGGCAACGCTCGCATGCTCGGCCCCGGCGCCAACCAGCGCTCGGATCGCCCGAACCGTTGCTTCGCACCAGACGTCGGGGTCGTCGATCCCGACCCGGTCGCGCGCTGCAGTCGCTGCCGCGACGTCGCCGCGCCAACCGGCAAGGTCGGCCTCGAGAATGGCAATCGCATCGACCCATAGTGCGTACCCGTCCCGCTCGACGGCTTCGGCGGCACCGCGAATCGCGTCGCTCGCGTCGTCGAGATCGGACAACGTTGACAGCGCAATATCGGCTCGACGCAGTGCGGTATAGGGGTCGGCAACCGCTGCCCCGCTCTTCTCGTCCCGCGTGGCGGCATCAATCGTGGCACGCGCATCCCGGGCATCGCCGATGTCGAGCAGGCGTGCGGCAAGCAGCGCCTGCGCCCCTGAGCGGTATCGAATCAGGTCGCGCGACCGAACCGACACCCACCACTCCTTCGCTGTCAACAACGCACCGTCAACATCGAGCATTTCGGCCTGGATCTCCGACATGATGTTGGTGGTCGAATCCTCCAGGGTCGGGGTGCCCAGCGAGCGAGCGAGCGACAGGCATCCCCGTTGCGCCAGCTGCGATGACTCGATCTCGTTGCGATACGAAAACGCAAGCGCAAGCGTCGACAGCACGTGCACCTCAAGGTGGGCATCGTGCTCTTGCCGTACCCGTTCGAGTAAGAGCGGGCCGCTGCTGACCACCTCGTCCCAATCAGCCTCGTACGCTCGATCGGAGAGCTGAACGTACTCAGACCACAGCGACGCATCGGCGATCTCCTCCGCCCGGCTGAGCATCAATGCCCGGGTCGCTGCGGACGGTACGTCGTGCATCATCAACGTCAGGGCGTGCAGTTCCAGGTCGTACAGATCCGCACTGCGGGCAGCATCGGCCGTTCGCTCGAGAAGATCTGCGGAACGAGGATCCGCGCACTCGCGGGCAGCGCAGGCGTGCATGAACTGCTCGTCCGGGGTCAGGACGGCACTCGGCGCATCACCGTCAACGTCGGTGCCCAGATCAACCAGGTCGTCCCACAGCAACAGTGCGGCCTCGTACCGGTGCGCGGCATTCAGCGACGCTGCGTGTGTACGCAGCGTCTGGATGGCCTCATCGCGATGCCCCGCCTGTGCCAGATGACATGCAACATCGCGGGCTGCGGTGGCTGCGTCCGGCTCCGTACGCCGAATGACATGTGCCAGGTGGCGATGTACGTCGGTCTGGTTCGGCGACGCTTCGCCAGATGCATCCAACTCCGGGACCTGTCGGCTCAGCCACTGCCCGTCGCATCGTTCCAGTTCTGATCCGGACAGCAGCACATCAAGATCGCCGAGAGATGTGTCCAGCGCCGCCGCGAGGCGCGCTCCGGACATTCGCTGGTCTCGCGACGCGCGTACGTATGCGAGCGCTCGCGCGTGTAGATCGTCCAGGTCTGCTGGGTGATGGGCCATCGCCGGTGCAATCGGCATGTTCGGCCACTTTCTGAAGCAATCGCGAAATTTCTTTCCGCAAAGGCGAGACAAATCCAGAATCGGTGGTACAAATGACTTCAGATGGTCATTCCCGTTGACCATCAGCTCTCGATCGCCGCTCTCGGGCGTCGATCACTGTGTGAGCAGGCTCTAGACAGCGGAACGTACTACCCGTACTTATGTTTGGCACACAGGTCCGGCCACGCCGTCACCCGTTCGGCAGCCGCGCCGCCAAACCGTTCCGCGTCTGGTGGGGCCCGGTTTGCCGGGCCCCACTTTGCTCGCCCGCTTCTGCGGGGGATCTAGGCGGCGATGCCCGCCGCTGCCAACTGCCCCATCAGTCGTTGACCGACAACGATCAATACGATCCAGACGATTCCGGGGACGAGCATCAACGCTGTGGCCAGTTGGATCCGTGGGCCCGCGCGCACCGCCTGACTGCGGACGGCACTTCGCACCTGCTCCCGCGCATCGGCGAGCAACGCTTCAAGCACCGGGCCCGACGAGACGCCGGTCCGATGCTCGGCCTCCAATGCAGCGACCCACGCTGCCAGAACCGGGGCGTCGGCGCACTCCGGAATGCCACGCATGGCACGGAATACCGACATTCCCAGGATCACCTGTCGGGAGGCATCGCGCAACGATTCGGTCAGAGCGTGGCTCGCTCCTTCGTGCATGACCGACTCGGCAATCTCACGCGCTGTGAAACCAGCAGCGTGGAGCGCGCATGACTGCTCGATAAGCATCACGGTTGATCCAAGCACGGCACCCGCGTCCCGGGATTTCAGCCGGCGCTCACTCATGAACGAGTCGATTGCGCCTGCCCGTGCCGCCACACGCATGACGTACGCACTCCCAACACCGACGAGCACAACACCGGGGATGCTCGCGAAGAACGCGGGCGACCAGACGAAGGCCCTGAGCGAGGACGGACTGTGCAGTGCCCAGAATGCCACGACGGCCATGGGCATGAAGACGACACCGCGGGCACTCGCTCGCGCCGCAGCAGTAGCTGATCCGACATCGCGCCGCAGTTCTGCCCGACCGTGCAGCAGCGTCGCGCACCTGTAGGCCGGGTCGGCAAGGTCGCCACCGTCCCGATGCGCAATCGCCAGCATCGAGGCAAAGGTCGCAATGAGTGGCAACCTGGTTTCATCTGCCAACTCAGCGAGTGATGTTCGCAACGGCACCCCCGCCTCACATCGGGCCACACACCTTCCAATCTCCAGCTGCAATGGTCCCCGGCCGGTTGCAGCGGCAGCTGTGAGGCCATCAACAATCGAACCGTGTGCCTGTACGGCAGCAGCGAATGCCCGCAATACCCGAGCTGACGTCATCTCATCCGGGGCGTCGTCCTGACTCGCCCACCGTACGACCCGCCGACCAATCGACGTCACTTCTCACCTGCCCCCGATGGTGACGGGGTCGGCCATGGTCGAAGAAGAATATCTGTGACTCGACGCGTGCCACGACTGTCCCGCTCCAGGTGAATGACAGCATCAAAGGCGCTGCAGACAAGCTCATGAATCACGCCTGCTGGTACGCCGGTCGCGGCCATCATCGCGAGCGACTCGACACGCCGCAGGGCGTCCAGCGGGTCATTGGCGTGAACGGTCGACCAACAGCCACGGTGGCCCGTGTGGAGCGCCTGGACCATGTCAAAGGCCTCACCTCCACGAACCTCTCCAACAACCAGACGATCGGGGCGCATTCGCAGCGAATTACGGACGAGATCGCGCATATCGACTGCAGGAACCCCACTGGGAGATCGTGGGC
>CAYNNW010000213.1:0-4804 GCA_964398435.1 uncultured Gaiellales bacterium
ATCGTCGAGTCGGTGCCGTGATACCTGGTCCAGCCCAGCGTATGGCTCATCCAGAACAAGGATGCCAGGATCAAGTGCAATGACCGCAGCAATGACAACGCGCCGCTTCTCGCCTCCACTCAGATGCAGCGGATCGCGCGACAGCCACGTGCGACCGGCCATGCCCATGAGTGCCAGCGCGGCTGCAGCCCGCTCGTTGGCGAGATCTCTCGGCACCCCGTGCAGGCACAGTGCGTAGCTCACTTCCTCCAGTACGGTCTCGGCTGACAGTGCGCGCTCGGGCCGTTGCAGCACGAGACCGACGTCGATGTCCGGCCCTCCCCCACCGATGGACCCGGCGACCGCTGAGCCACCTCGCACCACTACGCCTGCGGTGGGAGTGACAATTCCCGCGAGCACGCCTGCCAGCGTTGACTTGCCTGCACCTGCGTCCCCCATGACGGCAACCAGTTCACCGCTGGCCACCGTCAACGTCACGTTGTCGAGCGCAGTGACCACGCCTGCTGCTGTGGAACGGTGAACAGCCACCTGCTGCAGTTGAACGATGCTGCCGGTCATCGCGGGTTCCTGACGCGCTGCGCCAGCTGTGTGGCGAGCTCGTGGCCGGTGCGTGCGGATTCGTCAACGATCACTCCAGCCGTTCGCAACAGGTCGCGAAACGACGATGAGAATGGGCGGGGCAGGCACCAGGCAGCCATCCGCTGGGGATCGTTGACAACTGGCTGCGGTGGTCCGTCCCACGTGATTCTGCCATCGACCATGACGACCAGCCGATCGGCAATGGCCAGGTCCTCACCGTGCTGGGTTGCCAGGACGACCGGCACGCCCTGATCGGCAAGTGCGCGCAACCGCCTCCTGATCTCTGCCCGGTGAGCCGGGTCCAACTGGCTGCTCGGCTCATCGAGCAGCAGTACGTCAGGCGACCATGCGGCGACAGCTGCGATCACGACCCGCTGGAGCTGCCCACCTGAAATCTCGGTTGGAGATCGCTCGGCCAGCTGACCGAGATCAAATCGGGCAAGAGCCTCAAGCACCGTCTCGTGGAGCTGCGCCCGGGGTCGCCCCTCGAGCTCACCACACGCCGCGACTTCCTCGACAACGGTTGCGGCAATCAACTGCGATTCGGGGTCCTGCATGACGACGCCAACGCGCGTACCAGCTGCCCGCTGCACGTCGCCATTGTCGGGTCGGGCAAGACCTGCCGCGACCCGCAACAGCGACGACTTCCCCGATCCATTCGCACCTGCGATAACCGTCAGCCCGGGACGGTCAAGATCGAGCGAGACATCGTCGAGCACCGCGGCCCCGTCGACGCGAACTCCCCAACTCACATGTTGCAGTGCGAACACCGGGCGATCATACGGCCGCGACGAGCTCTTGCCAGCGTCTGGAACGGTGGTACGTTGGATGTGAGGCACCGCCCCCACCTGCGATGCCACATGACATTCCACCCCACTTGGCAGGCATGACACCGAATTCTTCAGATACCCGAACCTCGGTTACCGTTGGGAAGACCGGTGCCAGCGCAATTCCGCGCGACACCGTACTGATCCTGGGCGGTGCACTGCTCGTTGCGCTCATTGCCGTTCCGCTGCTGCTCAGCTGGACCGGCGGGACGAGGCAGCCCGCTGGCAGCGCATCGGTGATTCGCCCGGAGCCCGCTCGCGCTGCGTCACCTCAGGAGCGGGCAATGTCCGCGGACCAGATTGCCGCCGCAATGGCTCGTGCCCGGCAGCTCGATGCTCAGGGCAGGTTCGACGACGCCCTGATCGCGCTCGAGGATGTGCCGGCCACTCAGGCGAAGGCAAGCGGCGTCACCGACCTGCAGGCCGAGATCGAAGGGCGACGAGACAAGGTTGCCGCACTCGCACTCACGGCGCTCGATGCGCATACCGCAGGCAAATGGGCTGCCGCTCTGAAATCCCTTGCGGCCGCCGAACAGATTGCTCCACTCAGCCGCGAGCTGATGGACGTTCGAACCGATGCGAAGAATCAGTTGGCCGCCGCGAACGGACTTGCCCGCGCCCGCCGACTGCAACGCGCCGGCAAGATCGGTGAGGCGCTCGCACTGACGCAGTCGATCGTTCGGACCTACGGCACCACGGCAGCACGGGCCTACCTTGACGAGTTGCTGGACCTGTCGGCCGACAGGTCGGAGCGACGCGCCCGTCGCAAGGCACGCATGCGGGCGGCGGCAGCAGAACGGGCGCGACAGAATCAGCTACGGGCAGCGGCACGACGGCGCACGGCCACCAGCGAAGCCGGTGGTGGAGGCGCCACCCTCAACGCTCCGGCATCCGCCGATGCCGGCGACGGGCGGGACGCCATGGGCGGCGGCGGCGAGTACGCAACGATTCCGGCGAACGAAGACCTGAGTTCGTTTGGCCTGGGAACTGCAGGAGGATCGCAGACCACAAACGGTGGCGGCCAGCCTGCATCGACAGGTGGGGCCGTCAGCGGCGGTGGCGGATCAACCGCCGGTGGAGGCGGTACCGGTACTGGTGGTTATCCCACGTCGCCCATTCGCGACCAGTGGGGCGCATCCGTCATCTGAAATTCGACTCAGACTGCTTCGAGCGCCAGGCCGCCGAGCAACTGACGGAACTGCATCTCGAATCGCTCAAACGACGAGCTTGGCGTCGTTGCCGTTGCGGTATACCCACGGCCCTGCGCTGCATAGTAGAGCTGGATCTGGGTTACCGGTACACCGTCGGGCGGTGTCCATTCGAATCGGCGAATGTATCCGGCGCGCCCACCGAGCATCTTTGCAGGCTCGAATGCGAACTCGCGGTAGCCGGGGAACTCCTTGCGAAGCAGGTCGCCCTGCACCTCGGCGTACTGCTTCGTGTCGATGCTCGGGTCGAGCGGCTCACTCGATGCGATGACGTTGGCCTGACCGTCAGGAGCAAGCAGCGTCAGCGACTCCTTTGCGAACCACCCTTCAGGAAGGGGGGCTGTGAGTTGCGGCTTGAAACGTTGCACCGGGGTTCCTCCTCGAATTGATTCCAGGTTCTTCGGAATCGTTCAGAACCCTACCAGCGATCAGCCACGGTCAAACATCAGCGACCATCGTCGCCGAACTGGGGCTCACCGACGTGGCTGCGCATGTACTCGTACGTGTCTGGATACCAGCGCGCCAGCGACGCCATCGACCAGCGGGACTTGGTGAACCGGGCAAACGACTCTGCGAACCACTCCTCCGAGTGATACTTCAGGTATGAGCCGGGCGCACTCCGCCGTCTGACTTCGGCCCAGGCACCGTCCCGCCAGGCCTTCGATTCGGATGCCCGCCGCTCGCCGGGAGCACCGATCGCCCAGTCGACGACGTGACCGTACTCGTGCAGGGCCAGGCTCGTTGCGCCATGGTCACGACCGGGATCCTCGCTCGACGCCTTCGCCGCGTACCCCATCACGCCGCCTGCACCGGGCACTGTGTCCCAGGTGGACCCGGGAGGCCAGCCGCGCGGCTGCTTGCCACGCAGGGACTTGAATCCATGGACGTCGGTCAGTCGCCCATCGAACGCGACTCCGCGACGGCCGAGCGCGTCTGTCAGCGCAATCGTTTCAGCAGGAACGTTTGCCAGTCGCGAGACCACGTTGGCTGCCGTGGCGGCGTCGACCGGGCCGTGAAGTCGGGCGTTGGGCAGGTTGGCGCCCTGACGCGCCTGCTCCCAGGCGGCTCGGCCCCTGTCGCTCCCGGGAGACGAGGAGTGCGTCGTCTCGGCGTGGCTGTGGGCACCGATCGCAGTTCGCTGTGCCACGGTTCGGGGAGCGTTCCAGGCGGGAAGCAGCACCGCCAGGGCGCCGCGCGCAGCGTCTGTGACGGGCTCGTCACCATCAAGCACCTTGAACAAACCCAGCTGCTTGCCGAGCTGGGCCGCGCCCTCGTGCAACTGGTCTGCGGCCGCGTACACGCCGGACAGAAGCACACGCCCGGACCGCTCACGATCTGGAGCTCCCACGGGTGGCAGCGCCGCCACAGCGCGCGAAAGATCGTGCTCGAATCGTGTCGTGCGCTGCGATAGGGCCGCCAGGCCCCTGTCAGCAGGTAGGGCAGTCACCTGCACCGTCATGTCCGACCTCCGTGTCGGTCTGGTCTCACCTGCGCCACGTCCTGTCAGCGCAACGTAAACGGCCCCCCGTTGTGGTACCGGGCCGCGCTGCAGTCTCGCGACAGCGCGTCGACCCCGTCAACAATCCCGCACCTTGATTGGCCTCATCGGCACTGGGATTGCAACGAATTGACGGCAATCCGACGACAAGCCGGTGGGAGGGTCTCAGCCGAGCTGTCGGCAAAGGGGTTGCAAACCCCTCTTTACAGCCTCCGAAATCCGTCGTACAACGGATGCAATAGCTGGAAGGATCGCCAACCCTTTCCGACAGGTGCACCGCCGAATCGCACCACGTCGTAACGCCATCTGGGTTGGCCTACATATAGGGGTGCTGTCGCCACATGAGTTCTTCGCCGAACCCGAACACTGAACCTGCAACCAATTCTGCTCCTGCCCCGGTTGTGACCACTGGTCGCCGCGGGAAGAAGCAGGTCCCACGTCTGACATCCGGACAGGTACGCCTGGTCGAAGGCAACCTGGAGCTTGTCGACAAGATCGTGCGCGGCATGCTTCGCCGCCTGCCGTCGCATATCGACAAGGCGGACCTGATTCAGCAGGGCCGCATTGGTCTGATGGAAGCCGCGCGTCGCTACGACCCGACAAGCGCAGCAAGCTTCAAGACGTTTGCCACCTACCGCATCCGCGGCGAGATCATCGACGGACTACGCGCATTCAGCCAGAATCGCCCCGCC
>CAYNNW010000214.1:0-4791 GCA_964398435.1 uncultured Gaiellales bacterium
TGCGTAGACCGCAAAGCGGCGACAGCCGACAAGGCGCGCACACGACTCCAGCTCGATCGTTGCCTCGTGCCCGTCATCGGACTGGGCGTGTGATCCCGCCGCTCCGACGGGGCTCCGATGCAGATCCAGCAGCTGCGCCGAAATCTGTGGTGCACGGGCCAGCAGCTCGTGCGCGACGCCCTCGTCAACAACGCCGCTGGCGCGGGCAAGGCCAATTGACCCGAGCGCTGCGCCACCGGGGGCCTCAAGGCCGACGACTGCAGCACTGCGCATGCCAAGCGATGAGAGCGCTTCGGCTCCCGGGTGCAGATGCAGGTCTCCGAGCAGGAAGGCTGCTCCGTGGCGGGCAGCCTCGCCCCAGACCGTGTCGACGGGTGCGCGCCAGGTGCGCAGGATCGAGCCCGATCGCAGATGCATGTTCAGCAGCATTCCCGAGCGCGCGAACAGCGAGAACACGACGAGATCGACCTCATACTCGCGTGCCAGTGAGCGGGCCAGCTCGGCAGCGGGGCCGCCGGCTGCCTCCAGGTGTCGCGGCAGGTCATTGGGGCCGGGCGGGGCCGCGACCCAGGTTGCCAGCGTCTGCGATTCGCGTTGTGTCAGGCGCGTGTCGGCAACGATCAGCACGATCTGCCCGTCGTCGGTCAGGCCCGATGGCGCCGCGGCGAACTGCCAGCGGCCCGGCAGGGGGGTTCCTGCGGCATCGCGTACGTGCAGGTAGCGACCAGTTGCAGCGACGTGTGCAGCTATCGGCCCGACAGCTGCCTCGAGAGCAGCGACGTCACCCGCGCCCGCGAAGGCCTCGTATGCACGACCGTCGTGCGGCACATGGATCGCACAGACAGCCCCGAAGCCTGCGGCGCCGAGCGCACCACACGCTTCACGTGCACGTGCGTACGGATCGCTCGAGAGCTCTGCTGAGAGCGGAAGGTGATCAGTGCGTCGTCGTCGGGGCTCCATATGCCCCACATGTCTCGGCGCTCAGCACAACATGCTTGAGGACTTTTTGCATATCTTCCAGCACGGGATGGATTGTTAGAGGACGGGAACGACCTGCTCCGTTGGATCGCGAGGCGGAGGCGGAGGCGGATTACCTGCGGCAGGAAGGGATGGCTGTGCAGGGTAGTCGCTGTCGTCTGTCGTAATGGTCACGTCAGGCATCTCGCGACAATTCGAGACCGCAGCATCGCACGCCTTGGGTTCACCGAGCGGAATGTCCGTCCAATCGCCGACCTTGGTTTGGTTGACAACGATGTCGGTGAGGCCCAGCAACTCCTTGATCGCAGGTGGCCAGCGAAGCTCAAAATGGAAATGAACGGTTGTCTGGTACTGGATCCGCCACAGGATTGTGCAGGCATTCGGGACGTATTGCTTAGTTACCTCCCAGTACGGTGTACACGGCTCGCATGGCCACCCTGCGCCGCTGGAGGTCGCACCCGATCGTGGGGTTGTCTTTCCAGCAGGCGTGTCTCCTCCCAAGTACGTCCCTGTCCAGATGCACTCTCCCTCGCCCTGAATGGTGACGTGCGGGGTATCCACACCATTGACATTGCCGTTACGCGGGTCGACCCATAGAAACGAGCCGAATCCCGACACATTGCCCGAAGCACCGACGCCACCACGCTGCCAGGCCAATGGATTCGAGGCCATATTCGGCGCCCACGGCACCCGGTTAAGGCCCGCCGGGATACCACGAATCTCGAGCTTGGCCGTACCGTTACACAGCGCGCGCTCGTCCGGGCACTCATACGATGTGCCATCCGCATCCCCGGCTGCCGGGTCAACGGCCTTCATCGTCATCTGTTTTGGCTTGTCGGTTTCTGCTTTGCCAGCCTCGCCGGCCTGCCACTTGTATTCGCGATGCAGCGGCGCTGGCTCGCTTCGGAAGTAAGCGCCAGAACCAGCGGCTCCCGCAACCCACTCATCTCCAACGTACTCGCCCCGGGAGTATTGAAGGTGCACTTCATTATCGACGGTGCACGTCATGGTGATCATCACCGTGTTGACATCTCCACATGACAACTGAGGAAGGTTCAACACCTTGGTGTTCGCTGACAGGTGGTAATGCTCAATTCTGCGCTCAAAATCCAGAACCACCGTGCCTGTGGCGTTGGGACGGAAGACCATCAGCGCATGCGATTTTCGTGTTGGCTCAACGACGACCTTGCCGTACTGTGGACTGGACTTGGTCTTCCAGATTCGCGTTCCAGCCGGAATACCGCTGATGGAGTTGATCGAATAGGTTCCTGCCTTCAGATCCCTAAACAACCAGCGGCCACGCCCAAGATACTTCGCGGAGCTGCTGGAAACAGCATCAGGACCGTTCGTGAGAGTGAACCCAAACGAGTCATTGTCCACGGGCTTCACGACGACCGCTGTCGAGGACGTTCCCATCGGATCGGCGGGCATCATTCCCGCCGACTCCCCACTCCGAACCGCGTCATACGCAACGCAGGACTGACCGTCGGGGCACGGGCGCATGCGCGTTGCCGCCATTTCACGGCTCTCCATCGCCGCTCGCGGAGCACATCCTTCGATCGACATTCGCTCGTCAACCTGATTAATAACCTCACAGACCTCAACAACCACCGATCCCTCTGGCGTCCGCCCTCTCGGGTCCAAGGTCGTCACGTACCGAACCGGTCGGGGTCGCCCCAATCGCTGTGCGTCCGTCGCAGTAACCGACACCACGACCGTCAATCGAAACAGATCCGGCGTAGTACCATCGCGATCACTGTCTCCGATTCCATCAGCATCGCTGTCGACCGGAGTTACAGTTGCCTTGACGTCGAACTCCGAATCCGCTGTTTCGCTGTGACCAACACCGGCCGGAACGCTCAGGGGGCAATCTGCTGTGCACCCGTCAGGTGAATGGAAGCCATCTGATATCTCATCCATCCAGGCCCGATGTGATCGCAGATGATCTACGGCCTCCTCGGCGCTCTTTTCCATCGACTCGGCAGCCTTGACCTTGACCTGAATTGAGGTACTCCGAACTGATGCGAGTGTGGCGACGCCGCCCAGGATGCCGATGATCAGTACTGCAATCAGGACCTCTGTCAACGACAGGCCGTCCTCAGATTGAAGTTGCACGCGCATCAGACACACTCCTTGGCGTGACTACCCTCAACAATGAGCCGGCCGTCGGTATCGATACAGTCGACCGAGGCGGACGTATTGCCAACAACCTCCCACGGCGTGGCAAGCGGGAACATGGGCGGCGGATTGTCATACAGACCCGCCAGGTACCCGACCGATCGATCCTCATAGCCAAGGCTTGTTCCGTCGCCTACAAATCGGAATGCCGGCGGGAAATGTCCGACCAGCGAGCCGGCCACATCGACATAGCCCTCGGTCACGCCGTCACCATCGGCGGACCCTTCGCACGTCCACTTAGCGGCATCGACCCCTTCAACTCCGGGAGCAACGCGGTACTCTTCCGATAGGCCCATCCCGCCGGACATCGCGAGCATGGTTCCGCGCAACTCGACCGGACATGCCGAGGGAGGATCGACAACGATGTCGTTTTGGGCAATCAGCCCAAACGCGTCCCGAGGGTGGTCTGGAAGCTGCCCGAACTTCGTTCCACCCGTGGCCGCATTTGCTACTACGACAACTGATGCACCACCATCTTCCACGACGCCGTCGTGCTCGCTTCCAACGTTATCCCGATTGAATGCAGCGATGGTAAGTCGAGCTCCGAAGTCCCCACCGTCGATGTGCCCTGATGCGTATACGCGCCTGTCGAAGAGAAGGATGTTGCCCACAGTGTCCGCCTCGTTGCTTCGCGCGATCGGAATCGTTAGGAGCCCCGGGTACGGCGGCGAACACGGGTCTATTGGCACCGCGATGCCACCACCGGGGCCCTGACTGATGTCGACAACCGAGCCGCGCATGCACACCCGATATGACTGGGCCGGCATGCTGGCGCTGGGAAAACACACGATTCTGACGGGCGCGTCCATCCCACACATACCGGGTGTGTCACGAATCGACATGATCTGATCAGACACCCTCAGAAGGTTCACCCGCTTGGCACTTCGCTCGTACCGCTGCGATGCCGGAACGTCCGGGCACAGATCCGGGTTAATCGATCCCGAGGACGTTGACAGCCGAGCCTTCGAACTACATTCAACGTCTGCCGGATCTACTGCTGAAATCCGGTTCGTTGCAAGAATTCCCCCGGCCTCGTAGAGCGGCGCCTGATCGTTACCACGCGATGCCGCAAGGCCGTTCGAGTGAATGCGACCATCGATCTTCATTTCCGGCCCCAGTGGAATTCCTGTATCAATCAGCAGCTGGTAGTCGGAGTAGCGGCCGGGGCGAAACTCGACTCGACGGAATTCGGATTCTTCGGTGGGAGCGCCCGTACGACCTCCTACCCAGCCGCGGAAGTATGCTGAAACTCGTGCTGCCGGATACAGTGGGTGTCCAAATCGGGGCGGACTGACGGTATACACCTGCCAATACAGGTATCCGTCACTGCCACCGCGACGGGTGCGGATGATGTATCGATCTTCGGGCAGGAGCTCCGGGTCGAATTCACACAGTGGACCGTTGCCCAACTCCTCGTTTCCAAACGGCGGCGGGCCATCTCCACTTGGACACAACGCCGCGCTGACATCGGCATCGCCATTTACCGATTTCGCATAGCGATCCGCTATGTCTTTTGGCATGCGGAATTGCGTGTGCTCGCCGACAGCACCTGCGTTCAGGGCGGCTGCGTATACCTGGGCTGCCTCCTCGACGGCTGCGACCCTGCCGCCCTCCCTCCACCCGGCGCAGGCAGCT
>CAYNNW010000215.1:0-4778 GCA_964398435.1 uncultured Gaiellales bacterium
TCCGCTGGCTCGCGCCGTCGATCGACGCATTCTTCAATCGAAGCGGGATGCGAAGTCCGGAGGACTGTACGTCCGAGACGCTGCTGCGGCTGGCCCGATCGATCTCGCAGTTTTCGCATGGCGGACCAGGCGAGTTGCGGGCGTGGGCGTTCTCAATCGCGCGAACGGTTCGCATTGACATCATTCGCCGTGAATCAGTGCGGTCGGCAGAATTCGCCGACGGCGATGCATCTCAACAACACCGTGGAATCGAGCATTCAGCCACGGATCTGATCGATTCGCGGGATGCGATCGACGCATTGTTTTCACATCTGACTGCCCAGCAGCGCGACGTCATGAGCCTGCGCATCTACGCCGACATGACCATTGAGCAGGTTGCCTGGTCGCTTGAGATGACTGTCGGTCAGGCCAAGCAGCTTCAGCGCCGCGCCGTGCGCAGGCTTGCGGAATTGTTGGATGCCGAGCCGCAGCTCGCTGCCGAGCTGATGGTCAGCGATTCCTGACAGCCTCCAGCAGCAGCTTCTGCTCGGCGCTCGCAATCATTCGGCGAGTTCGATCAACCGCATCCGCTGACACGCTGACCGCGTCGATTCCGCACCGCACCAGCATCTCTGCATAGTCCGGATGTGTGCTTGGCGCCTGCCCGCAGATGCTGGTCTTGAGGCCCAGTGCACGAGCTTTGGCAACCAGCTGCTGGATGTACTCGACGACAGCGCCGTCGCGCTCGTCGAACACCTCACCGAGCAGCTCGCTGTCGCGGTCGCAGCCGAGCAGCAGCTGGGTCAGGTCGTTCGAGCCGATGGAAATGCCGGCAATGCCCATTGCCGCGTACCGTTCCAGGTGGAACAGGACACTGGGTACTTCAGCCATCACCCACAGCTCGAAGCCATTGTGGTCGAGCATTCCTTCGTCGGTCATGATCTTGATGCAGCCACGGAGTTCGTTGGGAGTCCGCACGAATGGCAACATCACGTGCAGGTTGCGGTACCCCGTATCCCAGACCTGCCGAAGTGCAGCAAGCTCAAGGCGGAACAGCTTGTCGTCGGTCACGTAGCGATGCGCGCCGCGGAAGCCGATCATCGGATTCGCCTCAACCGGCTCGTACTCTTCACCGCCACGCAGTCCACGGAATTCATGGCTGCGGAAATCCATCGTTCGGTAGGTGATCGGACGGGGGTGGAAGGCGGCCGCAAACGTGGTCAGTGCTCCGACCATCCGCTCGACGAACTCGCTGCTCCGCCCCTGAGCCATCATCAGGTTGGGATGCTGGTGATCGAGCGCCTCGAGAAGCATCAGCTCTGCGCGCAACAGGCCAATTCCGTCGACCGGAAGCGGAGCCACGGCGCTGACCTGTGATGGCTCGCTCAGGTTCACCAGGAGCTTTGTCGCAGTCACTGGACCGACGCCGCTGCCCGCCGCGGCAGCCTGGGCACTGGCGGCACCCGCTGCTGCCGGGCCGTGCGTCAGCAGCAGTTCGCGGTCCTCGCCGGCGGTGACCGTGCCGTGCGTTGCGTTGACCGTGACTACCTGGCCGTCGTAGAGCTTGACGGAGCTCTCTTTCGTGCCGACAACGCACGGAATTCCCAGCTCGCGCGAGACAATCGCGGCGTGGCAGGTCATGCCGCCCTGGTCCGTCACGATCGCTCCGGCGCGTCGCATCACCGGTACCCAGTCGGGGGCCGTCATCTTCGTCACCAGAATGTCACCATCGCGGAACGAGCTGACATCCTCGTGGTTGGTCAGGATCCGAACTTCACCCGAGGCCGCACCGGGCGACGCGCCGAGGCCGCGTACCAGCAGTGTTCGGCTGGACAGATCGGGCATGGTTGCCGAGGCCGGGTGCGGAGTTGCGGCCGGTGGCGTGGCCTCGTGGCCGATCGTCGTGATCGGGCGCGACTGCAGGATCCACAGTGTGTCGTTTGCGTCGAATGCCCATTCGATGTCCTGGGGCAGCGAGTAGTGGTCCTCGATGGCTCGGGCCATCTGTGCCAATCGCTGCGCCTCGGAGTGCGACAGCGCCGGTTCCATGGCCTCCGGGCCGGAGACTTCGCGCGTCACGGTACCGCTGCCGTCGGCAACTCCCTCGATGATCAGCGTCTTCTCGTGAATTTCGCGCTCAAGGATGTTGCCGGTGCCGGGGTCAACCACAAAGCGATCGGGCGTTACCTGCCCCGAAACCACTGATTCGCCGAGACCGAAGGCTCCTTCGATCACCACTCGTGAATGGTCGCCGCTCACCGGGTCGGCCGAGAACATCACGCCCGATCGCGCCGAGGCCAGTTGTCGCTGCACGACCACCGCGATGGCCAGATCGGCGTGATCGAAGCCGCGGTCAGCGACGTAGCTCAGTACCCTGGCGCCGAACAGTGATGACCAGCAGCGTTGCACTGCGTCAACAACGTCTTCCTCGCCAACGATGTTCAGGTACGTCTCGTTCATCCCTGCGAACGAGGCTTCGATCGTGTCCTCCATCGTTGCCGACGAGCGCACGGCAACCGGCATCAGGTTGTCGCCCGCTGTCAGCGTTCGCCAGCTCTCCCGCAGCTGATCTGCGATCCAGTCCGGCATCGGCGTCGTGGCCACCAGATGCTGGAGTTCCTTGGCCGCGGCGCGCAGTGCAGCGTCGTCGTGCGGATTCATTCCCGCGATCAGCTGGCGGATCCGGTCGGCAATGCCGCCTTCCTCGACGAACGCCGTAAACGCGCCTGCCACAGCCACGAAGCCGTCCGGCACGGGCATCCCCGCCCGCGTCAGCTCACCAAGGTTCGCCCCCTTGCCCCCGGCCTCGTGCGTGTCGTGCTGGCCGAGATCGCTGAACGGGCGGATCACCGTCCGTTCGCTCCCGCCGGTAATGCGGCTTGGCGTGGTCACGTCACCCGTGGTGGTGGATGAACCGAACGGTGCACTCATGGGACCCTCCCGTGGTGTGGACCGCCCGACTGTACCAGCCCGGTATGTGACCTATGCGTCAGTTACCCGCGCACACGGACCGTCTTCGTCTTGCTGTTGTTCGACGAGACGAGGTCCAGCGTGCCGGAATCGAGCACCTTCCAGATGAACTTGGCCCGACGCTTTGCCGAGCGCTTTGGCGTGGCCTGTAGCGTCAGCGTGGCCGTCGATCCGGCAGCCAGCGAGTCGAGCGTGCAGCTGATCCGTCGGCCCGAGCGGGTGCAGGACATGCCGCCGGTGGCGCGCATGCTGCGGAACTTCATCCGAGCAGGGAGCGTTCCACGCAGCGTCACGTCCCGTGCGGTCTGCCCGCCCCGGTTGGTCACCTTGAACAGGACCTTGTTCCGGGTGCGCCGCCGCATCTTCTTCTTTGGCTTGGTGATCGCAACTGCCAGATCGGCCTGATCGCCGCGCAGCTTCCAGGCCAGCGGCTGATTGGTTGACGAGAGCGATCCGCCAATCAGCATACGGCCGTCTTCGAGTTCATCGATACTGACGCCCATGTGCCATAGGCTGGGATTCGTTGTGAAGACGCCGTCGCCACCGCCAAAGGTGGTATCCAGCCCGCCGTTGCTCTTCAGGCGAGCGGCAAACAGCGCAATGTCGCCCATCCCTGCATTGTTGTAGCCGGCAACCAGAATGCGATCGAATGCGCCAAGTGTTACGTCCATGACGCCGTCATCAATACTGGTGGCTGCGAAGGTTGAGTACCCGTCGCCGCCCCCGAATGTTGTGTCCACGCCGCTCCCGTCGGCTTTGATGCGGGCAACCATCGGTGTGCCACCATTGGCTGCGTGCGTACCGCCAACGACGATGCGCCCGTCGCCATCAATCTTGAGCGACGACGGATTCTCGGTTTGCGTGGTCACGACGTCGAGTGCCGCGACTCCGTCGCCCCCGCCGAACGTCGCATCGTTCAGACCGTCCGTACCGATTCGCCATATCGTGGTCAGCCCCGATGCGGCGTCGCCAATGGCCGTTACGCGCCCATCAGAACCGTAGACGAGATCGGTGATCTCATCATCGCTTGCAGCGTTGAATACCGCAAAGCCCGACCCGTTGGTCGTATCGATTGTGCCATTCGAATTGAAGTATGCAACCGCAAAGTCGCGGAGATTCGCGCCACCAGTATCAATGTAGCCACCGATAACGAACTTGCCGTTGGGTGCCATCGCGATCGCATTCGCCTGGTCACCTGCGCCGGAATCAAGGTACTCATAGCCGTCGCCGCCGCCGAATGTTGTATCAAGGGCTGTGCCGGCCGCATTGAAGCGTGCTATCAGCATGGCATCTGTGCCAGCTGGCTGGATCAGTCCGCCGATGACTGCGCGGCCACTGCTGTCGAGCACAATGCCCAGCGCATATTCGGTCATTCCCCAGTCATAGCGTGCAAGCCCGTCGCCGCCGCCGTACGAGGTGTCCAGTGCTCCCGCTGCCGTCAGGCGTGCAACACACGCGTCGGCGCCACATGAGCCGGCGATGTACTGTCGGCCGCTGCTGTCGACAACCCCGTCGGATGCCTGCAGTGCAGCCCCGCCATCGAGCGTGACACTTGCCAGGCCGTCACCACCGCCATAGGCCGTGTCGGGCGTTCCGGGCGTCCATGCAGCCGAGGCGCATGCGGGGAGCGCGAGTAGTGCTGCAAACGTTGAAGCAGCTGCAAAACGAGTGATTCTCGAGCGAATTGCCGAGCGAATTGGGGATGACATGCGGGATTCCTTTTGGTCGTCAGCCGCGCACCGTGATGCGCTTGGATCGGGTGTTGTTTGTCGAGACCGGGTCGTATGTTCCGGAGTCGAGTACTTTCCAAACGATTTTGGCTCGTCGTT
>CAYNNW010000216.1:0-4757 GCA_964398435.1 uncultured Gaiellales bacterium
CTTGCCAAACTTCATCTGGGCTACAGCCTGGTCAAAGTTCTGTGCCCCGGCACTATCGACGACCTTGCCGGCGAGACCTCCGTCCTCTTTCCTGATGGCGTCGTTGGTGTCGCAGCGAACCAGCGATCCGTCGTCCTGCACTTCAAAGTACGACCCGCTCTGTAGCCCGGCGCTGCAACTCTGGATTGCCTTGAGTGTGTCGTCGACCAGCACCTTCGAGTTCGTCGCCCGGGCCTTCGCCTTCTGGCCGGTATACACAGGAATGGCCACGGCCATGAGGATCGAGATGATAATCATTACCACCAGCAGCTCGATCAGCGTGAATCCGGCATCGCCACCAGAATTTGGCCATGGGGCATTCAGGAATGTCGTGGGCGAAGACACTTCATCACTAGTATCGGCAGCGATATCGCTGAACTTGAGCGGGTTTCCGCGCCACCACGGAGAGCTCTTCGGTGCTGGCGCGGTCTCGGGTAGTATTGGCGTCCCAGGGCGGTTAGCTCAGCTGGGAGAGCATCTCGCTTACAACGAGAGGGTCGGCGGTTCGAGCCCGTCACCGCCCATCTCAGTGTGATGGACCGGCAAAGAACCGGTCTGCATCCTTCTTCCGCTCGGGCGACAGCGAGTCGTACCACGATGCGAACTTGATGATCTCCTCGTTCGTGGGCCCTCCCGCAGGCCCCGCACCAGCTGCTCCCGGTTGTGCCTGGGCAGGCAGTCCTGGGGCCGCACCTGCCTGCCAGCTGGCAAGTGTAGGAACGTAGTCTCCTGGCGGTGTAAACGGTATGACGGCACCCGGATTCATGCCGCCGCCGGCGGTCAACCCCGGCTGTTGAACAAACGACTGCGGCGCCGGAGAGGCCACCGTCAGCGGCTGGCCGCCCATCAGGAGCGGCTGGCTTGGATCGCTGATTCCAAATGACGCTACCGATCCCGCATCGATGACCATGTATCGATCGGACGGCAGCGACAGATAGCTCGGGGTTGCAGATGTGCTCACGGTCGTCCCCCGGTGTCCCTGCTTCAGTGATGCCACAGGGTGCGGGAATCGGCAAGGGGGATCCCGCCCTGCTACAGCCGAAGCCGAAGGGTACGGATCGCTCGCTGCGCGACGCGTGTTCCCAGTGACCCGAGGTCGTCAGCACCCACCCGTACGGCCTGGCCGATGTCCTCGCGCATCAGTGCTTCGAGTTCGGCGCCAACCCGTGCATCCTCGATAACCGCGCCGACCTCCAGATCCTTGAGCAGCGAGCGGTGATTGAGGTTGAAGCCACTGACGGTCACGCGCGAATCGGCGCGCAGCAGTTTCTGGTGGCTCATTTCCGGCTGTTCCTGAAGCTGCACGCCCGCCTCGAGCAGCGGCTCGTACTGGCTGCGACCGAATTCGTAGACCGGATTGTTCGTACTGTTGCGGCCGGTTCGCACATCGAGTCGGGCCGGCACCAGCACGCGCACGTCCAGGGGATTACCGGATGGCGTTCGTCGCCCTGCGGCCGCGACGAGCTCATCTGTCAGCAGGGGCGAACTCAGGTACGGCGATGTGATCCACAGATGTTCCTGAGCGGTTCGGATTTCGTGGACGTAGTGGTGCGTCAGATCCCACCGCCGTGCCAGCGGGTTGTTGTCGAGAATGGCGACACCGGCGCGCGCGTCAACGATGCCGCCTGATTGCGACAGAGCGGCACGTGCTGCAAAGTCACGCATCGCCTCCGTCGGAGTGCCGCCCTCCTGTTCGACCCGTTCAATGAATGGCCGTGCGAGCGGCTCGACCGATGGACCCTCCAGGCGCACCATGACGTCGTGCCAGGCGTCGTACTCCGATGAGAAATTGAATCCGCCGGTCCATGCAACCGGTTTTCCATCGACGGTCATCAGGAAGACTTTTCGATGGTTTGTCGCCTGGAACAGGCCACCGCCAGCACCGGGCCGCCAGAGCGCAGGACGGACGATGACGTCGACGCCCGACTGTGACAGTGACTCAACGAGAGGATGACCGGGCCCGCGCGGCCAGAGGCGCGTGCCTTTGAAGTCGACGATCGACGTGACGTCGCGGTGTTCCTGACCGGCTATCCGTCGCAGTTCATCTGCGAGCAGCTTCCCGGTACCGTCGTCCCGCCAGGCGTATGTCTCGGTCATCACCGGCCCGCTGCTTCGCTGCAGATCGTCAACCAGTGCCGCGATTGTCGGACCTGAATCCGAGAACATCTGCACGTCATTGCCACGGCTCATGCGGCGTGCAGCAATATCTGACATCGGGCCGGCCGGCAGTCCGCTGCGGGCAAGGCGACGTGGCATCTCACCGGCAACACCCACGGGTGCGGCTTCACGCACAGGTGATTCAATGGCTGCGGCGGCATGCCGCTGCAGCGGTGGTCCCACTATTCGTCCCATGTACGGACTATCGGGCCCCGACCGCTGCGGTGTTTCGTGCGAACAGGCTGCTACGGCGCGGTACGAGCCAGCGCCGCACCCGAGCGAGCCTGGGACACTGCCCGTTTCGGGATCGAGAACGTGTCCCCGACGGCGCCGTTTCGCAGAATGAATCGTCCCACCAGCGCCGCCGGCGTCACCTCGACCTCAAGGTGCCCCCAGCGAACCTGCCGATTGGCGTTCCACTTTTCCTGCGGATACCAGAACGGCACAAGTGATTCGCCGCCGGTTCCAACCACGACCTGCACCGTGCCCCCGGCCTCCGGAAGCGGTTTCGAGCGGGAGTACCAGTGCTCGTGCCCTCCCAGGAGCAGATCAACGCCGTGCCTCGCCAGCAGGGGAGCCAGGTTGTCGCGATTCTTCCGACTGGGAAAACTCGACCAGACCGGGTGGTGGAGGTAGATGACCTTCCATGACCCGGCCGGTGCCGATGCAAGGTCGCGATCCAGCCACTCGTACTGCATCGTGCCGGGCGACAGCGATTCATTCGTATCCACGGAGACGAAGTGGACGCCCCCTTCGTTGAACGAGTAGTAGCGGGCTCCACCGAGCTGAGGAAAGCGACGGAAGTAGGCCGCCGACCCCGTACGGATATCGTGGTCACCAAGCGCCGGCATCAGCGGCCGGCTGCGCGTCAGCGCAGGCATCCAGGGATCCCACTTCTTCTTCCAGTCGGATTCGCTGGCGTCGTAATAGACGTTGTCCCCGGTTGTCACCACGAGCTTCGTCGGGGACGCGATCACGTTCTTGACGACGTCACGGTAGGCCGGCCGGCCACTGCCATAGTCGCCAAGCACGGCAAACGACCACGATCCGGGCGTGTGGGGGAGTGGCTGGCCCGCAGGACGTGATCGAAAGACACGATTGTTGATTCTCGAGATCTGGTCAAAGAACCTGTCGTGCTGTGCGTCACTGATCTTGCCGGTGAACCACTCGAAATCCAGGCCCTCAGGACGGCCCGGGTGCTCGGGGCCGGAATCAGGTCGCGGAAACAGTCTGGGGTCGCGAGCGTGGTGCGGCGCGGATATGGCAGGTGACGCGACGGTGTGCACGGCGCGATGATACGTGATCAGCCTGCAGCGTCCCACCGCTCCAGATGACGAAGCGACTGTGGACGGTCCGCAGGCGGCAGCGACGCGAACCAGCGCCGGGCCGAGACGGATTCGACAGCCACCAGGATCACCAGAACGGCGAGCATCAGTCCTGCAAGGACCGCCGCGGCCACGTGCGGACCGACCGGTGCGAGCAGAACAATCGCAATCGCCGCAACAAGTCGGTAGCGGGACCAGGTTCCCGTCATTCGCAGTCGGAACAGGTTGTGGCCGACCAGATAGATGAGTGGACCGGCAAGCGTTGCGGCGATCGCCCGATGCTCCAATGGGTCAAGTGGGTGCTTCAGCACCAGCTTGAGCGCAACTGCGAAGACGATGATGCCGGTGATGATGGGAAGATGAAGGTAGGTGAAGCCGTCACGGGCGAGCTGCCCTGACTCGCTTGCTCGATGAAGATTCATCTGCGCACGCTCGGCAACGATGTCGAAATACATCCACCACATACACGTGGTGATCAGGAATCCAACGATCATGGTAGCGACCACGGGCCCGGTAGTCTCGGTGGCCGCAACAGCTGAACCAATGACAACGATTCCCTCACCGAGAGCAATGATGACCAGCAGCTGGAAGCGCTCGGCAAAGTGGTGTGCATCGATCTCCCAACTGCTGTAGGCAGATGCCCCGCGCAGCGGAATCCAGTACCTGACGGCCGGTGCTGCAAGCTCGACGACGAGTGCGCAGGTCCACACCCAGGCGCGTAGCGAGTCATCCACGAACACTCCAGCGATCCAGATACATCCGGCTGCAATGCTCCACACCAGAATACGGAGGAATGAATCACGCCACGTCGTTCCTTTGGCAACAGCGACCAGATTGAAGGCATTCCTGATCACCTGTTGTGCGACGTATGGCAGTACGAACAGCAATGGTGTGGTCGTGAATGCCCCGGTGATTACGATGGCCATCAACAGTCCCATCAGCATGACCGTCACGAGCACGAGCCTGACGGGAATGGCCTCGGGATCGAACCAATTCGTCATCCAGGTGGTGTAATTCCAGGCCCACCAGACGGTGACGAGGATCAGCGCCGACTGCCCAACGCCGGTCCACGTCAGGTGATTGAACAGGTAGGCCGTGATCTGCGTCAGTGCAAAGACGAATACCAGATCGAAGAAGAGCTCGAAGGCCGTGGCTCGGGCTGTCTCATCGCGCCGTCGGAACCAGCGTGATGTGGGCGGATCGATCGTCATTCGGGCTCCTTGCCGCCATGTGCTG
>CAYNNW010000217.1:0-4743 GCA_964398435.1 uncultured Gaiellales bacterium
GGCGTGTTGCACTTGATGGCGTCGACGTACGTGATCTTGCGGGCGACGATCTGCACGGCGCAGTCAGCGTTGTTGACCAGGATCCATTCCTGCTCTCTGATTCAATCGCCTCGAATCTGCGACTCGGGGCACCTGACGCGACCGATGACGAGCTGTGGGCCGCGCTTGAATCGGCCCAGGCAGCCGAATTCGTTCGGGCATTGCCGGACGGGCTCGAAACGGTGATCGGCGAACGGGGACTGACGCTGTCTGGGGGTCAACGGCAACGGCTTGCCATCGCCCGTGCCCTGGTACCGGATCCGCGCCTGCTCGTGCTCGACGATGCCACCGCAAGCGTTGATGCCCGGGTTGAGGCCCGGATCACCGATGCGCTGCGCACGGCGACTCGAGGCCGAACTACCATCCTGATCGCGCACCGCCCCTCGACCATTGCCCTCGCCGATTCGGTGGTGATGCTCGACCGGGGCCGGGTGATTGCGCAGGGCAGCCACGACGAGTTGATGAACGGCAGCGAGCTGTACCGCCAGATGCACGCCGAATCTGCCCGGCCTGGTCGCCGCGAGTTTCTCCTCGATGACCCCGATGCGCGGCCGGCCGAGGGGGATGTCGAGGCATGACGGCACCTGTTGAACAGGATCGATTGCCGGGGCTTGCCGAATCGTGGCGACGCATCCGCCTGTTGGCTGCATTCGTTCGTCCACACCGCGCACTCTTCTGGTTGGCCGTTGTCACCAGCCTGACCGGCACACTGTGTGGGCTCGCCGTTCCGTTCCTGTTCAAGCAGGCGATCGACCGCGGTATAGCCACCGGCAAGCTGGAAGCTGTCTACGCCCTCGTGGGTGCGGCAGTCGTGGCAATCGTCGGCAGCTGGGCGATGGTTGTTCTCTCAACCCGGGCTTCGATGTGGGGCTTCCGCACCGTCAACGACCTGCGAGTGGCGCTGTTCAAACACGTACAGCAGCAGGGGCTCGACTTCTTTCACGTCCAGCGCACGGGTGTCGTCATCAGCCGCTTGACCAACGACATCGATGCACTGGAAAACCTGGTCAGCGACGGGGTCTTCATGGTCTTCGTCAGCATGGCCACCCTGTGCGGCATCGAGGCATTCCTCTTCTCGATGGACTGGCGCCTGGCGCTGGCAACCAACGCAATTCTTCCACTGATGATCACGGCGACAGTGCTGTTCAGAACCCACTCGGGTCGCGCCTACCGCGTCGTCCGTGAACGGATGGGCCTGGTTACTGCGTTCCTTGCCGAGCGGCTGGGTGGCATGCGGGTGCTGCAGGCCTTTGCGGCCGAGGAGCGCAGCATGCGCGAGTTCCACGAGGTGCACGAGCAGTATCGCCGGGTCAACATGACGACCGTGCGCCTGAACGCCGCCTACTTCCCGGCGCTCGACTTTCTTAAGACTGTGGGAACGGCAATCGTGCTGCTCTACGGTGGCTGGCTGACCGGGCACGATGCGCTCACGTTCGGCGTGCTGTTCGCCTTCATCACCTACCTGAATGACTTCTTCGACCCGATTCAGCAGCTCTCACAGTTCTACGGCTCGTTCCTCAGCGCAATGGCCGCGCTGGAGAAGATCGTCAACATGCTCGAGATCGAACCGACGGTGAAGAATCCACCTGACGGCATTCGCCCCACGTCGATGCGCGGACATGTGCGCTTCAATGGCGTGAGCTTTCGCTATGCGGACGAGTCACCCGAGGTGCTCCACGACGTGAACCTGGACATCGCCCCCGGCGAAACGGTGGCGCTGGTCGGCCACACCGGTGCGGGAAAGTCGACGATCGTGCGGCTGCTCGCGCGCTTCTGGGATCCCAGTGAAGGAAGCATCACCATCGACGGGATCGACCTTCGCGAATTCGATCTGCCGTCACTGCGCCGGCAGCTGGGAATTGTTCCGCAGGAGGGCTTTCTCTTCTCCGGCACCATCGCTGACAACATCCGCTTCGGCAACCCGGATGCCAGCGACGAAGACGTGCGCGCCGCTGCAGAAGCTGCGGGTGCAGCTGAGTTCATCGATTCACTCGAAGACGGTTGGAACACCTCCGTCGGCGAGCGAGGTGGCCGGCTGTCAGCCGGCCAACGCCAGCTCGTCTCGTTCGCGCGGGCGCTGCTGATGAACCCCGCGATGCTTGTCCTGGACGAGGCAACATCCAGTGTCGACGTGGCAACAGAGCAGCGCATGAATGAGGGCCTGCGGAGGCTTGTCCAGGGGCGAACCGCCTTCATCGTGGCCCATCGGCTGTCAACGATTCGTGACGCCGATCGCATTCTGGTCGTCGACGATGGACGTGTGGTGGAGCAGGGAAGCCACGAGGAACTGCTCGCCGCAGGAGGGCGCTACGCGCAGTTGTATGGATCATGGCGCGGCGGCCAGCGCACGATCGAGCAGTGCCTCGACGATGTGATCGAAGATCGCACACCGGCAGGCCCCAGCGGCGGCTGAGCTGTGACAGCGGCCACCGGCTGGCCGCAGCCCGGCCGGAGATTGACCGCGAATCCCCCGCATACGCGTGGAACCGGCGCGACCCGCCCGTCGAAATTCTGGTGAATCGGCGTCGGAGTACGCTTCGACGTTGAGTCGGTTCCTGTTGACGGATTGCGACACTCGCCGTACGTTGGAACCGTGGCACGGTAATTCGCGCGCGTGACGACGCGTGCCGAGGGACAGTAGGGGAATTGTGGCTAACCCGGTCGGAATGCAGCCAGGTGCACCAGCACTGACTGGCCGCACTGCGCCCGCGCCCGCCCCCGCGAGCCCAGCCACAGCGGCCGCGCCCACACCAGCTGCCACCAGCCAGGTACGTCCGGTCACCAGCGGAGGCAGCGCCGCAGGGCAGGCTGCCCAGGCCGTCAGCATGCCACTGCTGGCAACCGTCTACCTTCCACCGCGTGATCCCTCGGTTCCACGGGTTCTGCCACGACGCCCCGCAAACCAGTTCGGACAGCCTCGCCTGCAGGGCGGCGGTGAGTCCGCCCTCGCAACGATGCCACTTGGCACAGGGCGCGACGGTGCACTTCTCCTTGCAGACAGGCGGCCACGCGGGCAGCAGAGTGCGCCCCAGGCGCAGAACGGCAGCGAACTGCTGCCCAGCCGCAATGGACTGATGATGTACGCCCGCACGCCACGCGGCGAAGTGGTCTACCTCGAGCGCTCGCGCTGGGTAAAGCACATCAAGCCGCAGCACGTCACGAACGCGCCCGAGGCCCGTGGCAAGCGCACAACCACGTGGTGGCCCGTCATGCACGCCCGCAATGGCAGCGGCTCCATGACCGAACAGCAGGTGCTCAATGTCATCACCGATGCCGTCCGGCTCGGCCACTGGCAGAACGCGCCCAAGGGCACGATGCTGTCCGTGTACGAGCTGCCGGCCGACCAGGCAGCCGCATACGGGGTCAGCGAGGTTGCCGTATCCACGGCGCCCGATGGTCGAATGCTCTCGGCCTATCCGACGGCTGGCGACAATGTCCTCGCAGTACGCGAGGTGGACGGCCCTGACGCAGCTCGAGCGGCTGCAACGGCACCCGAGCTGGCGGCTTCGACGCGCCGCCCCGGTCGCAGCACGACCTTCGGCTGAGTTCGCCTGCGCCGGATGGCGCGTATCGGCACTGTTCGATAGATTGCGTCCGTACGCGGACCAGCTTCGCGTGCGATCCTTGCCGGATCGTCTAATGGTAGGACGCCTGACTCTGGATCAGGTAGTCTAGGTTCGAGTCCTAGTCCGGCAGCTGCACGTTCGTGCGCGCAGGGCATTCGAGCCCCGCACGCGACTCGCTTTCAGGAACCACACCGCCGATGATCCTTGTACTTCTCGCAGCCGTTGTCGGACTCACCGCGGGTGTCTTCGTCAATCGCCTGGTCGCACGCCGACGCACCGGCGAAGCGCAGGACATGGAGACGTTCAAGATCGGCGATCTGGTCGGTGTTGTCTCAACGCTGACCGTGCTGCTGCTCGCGTTCGTGCTTGTCCAGACCTTCAGTTCGTGGAAAGACGCCCGTACCGCCGCCACCAACGAGGCGTCGTCGTCGATATCGCTGGCTCGGCATTCACACTTCGTCAAGGAAGAAGGCGGCGCACCCATCGTCCGCTCGCTCGTCTGCTACGTGCGTTCGGTTCGCGAGCTCGAGTGGCCGGCGATGGATGACAGGAAGTCCAGCACAACGGCCGAGCACTGGTTGGATTCGATTCGAATTCAGATCGAACTGCTGGACGATGATTCGGTCGCCCCGGATCTGATCAACCTCGAACGCGAACTGGACGAGCGGCGTGAGGCACGGTTGGATGAATCGCTCCCCTCAGTTCCGAGCACCATGTTCCACCTGCTCATCTTTGGCGTAGGTCTGACGCTGTTCGTTCAGGCACTGCTGACCAACGTTGACATCAGAAGCACGCTGCGACTGTTGGGGCTTGGCAGCTCCACCATCATGCTGGTTGCCTTCCTCAGTCTGATCCATGAAATCGACAAGCCGTACAGCGGACCGACCGCCATTCACCCAACTGCGATGCGTGTTGCCGAACGCGAGCTGCGCGAGGAGCTGGCCCTGTACACGACGCGCGCCAAACCCGAGTGCACGCGTCGCGGCATTCCCAACGATGACGCCTCATTCACGCCGGGTCGCGAGTCAGTGGACTGACTCGAGCCAAACGCTGGTGATACCTGATGTCCGCCTCTGCGATCTGTTGGCGAATGGTCGCAACCTGCTCCGGTGTGACCTCGTCAAAGCCAAAGGCGAGC
>CAYNNW010000218.1:0-4738 GCA_964398435.1 uncultured Gaiellales bacterium
TGCCAATGTTGTTGTCGACCTGACGGGTGACACCCAGGCCACATCAGTACCGGCATCGATGACCTTCACGCCGGCCAACTGGAACGTTCCGCAGAACGCAACCGTCACCGCAACGAACGACTTCGTTGCCGAAGGTGCACACAGTGGCACCATCACCACAACGACTTCGAGTGCTGATCCGCTCTACAACCCCGTCGCTGTCGCAGATGTCACCGTGAACATCACCGACAATGACCTTGCCGGCGTGACGATCACCGAGACTGCCGGAATCACCGATGCAGTCGAGGGTGGAGCCGGGGACACCTACCAGGTGCAACTCGACTCGCAGCCGACTGCCGACGTGACCATCAACGTCAGTGGTGACATCGACGCCGGCGCAGCACCAGCAGTGCTTACCTTTACCAGTGCCAATTGGAACGTGCCGCAGGACGTCACGGTGTCGGCAGTTGACGACACGTTCATCGAAGGCGCGCATACGGGCACCATCAGCCACGTCACGGCCAGTGCCGACCCGAACTACAACGCAATGGCGGTCAGCAACACGACCGTTCAGATTACAGACAACGATCTGCCCAGCGTGATCGTGACACCGAGCGCTGGCTCAAACGACGTTGCCGAAGGCGGAGCAACCGACACGTTTGACGTCACGCTGAACGACGTGCCCGGTGCCAACGTCGATGTCACCATCACCGGTGATGCGGATATTTCACCGGCACCCGGCAGCATCACATTCACGCCGGCGAACTGGAACGTACCGCAGACGATTACCCTGACGGCGGTCGACGACGGCATCGCAGAGGGCGTTCACGTCGCCAACGTAACGTTCGTCACCGCAAGTACAGATCTGCCATGGGATGCAATCGCAGTCCCCGCATCGCCCGTCTCGATTACCGACAACGATACGCCAGGAGTGACGGTCACCGAGAGCGGCGGCAGCACGGCCCTGGACGAATCGGGCGTGACCGACGATTACGACGTCGTGCTGAATACGCAGCCGGCCTCGAATGTTGCGATTGCGGTCAACACCGACGCAGACGGGACGGCAGCACCAACGACATTGACCTTCACCCCTGCCAACTGGAACGTTCCGCAGACCGTAACTGCTTCTGCGTTCGACGACCAGATTGCCGAAGGGCCACACTCAACAACATTTACGCATGTCGCAACCAGCAGTGACGCCGCCTACGATGGACTCGCAATACCTGACGTTGTCGCCTCCGTGGTCGACGACGATTCGACGGGCCTCAGCTTCACATTCTCTGGTGGCACAAACGATGTCACCGAGGGCGGCTCTGCAGACACCATCACCATCTCACTGCAATCGCAGCCAACCAATGTGGTCACGGTTACATTCGTGGGTGACCTGCAGACAACCAGCACGCCAAACGCTCTGACGTTCACGCCAGCCAACTGGAGCACGCCGCAGGCAATCGGTGTGACGGCGATCGACGATTCGATCGCCGAGGGTCCGCATGCCGGGCAGCTGACTCCCGTAGTGACCAGTACGGATCTGGGCTACGACGGCATGGCAGTTATTCCATTCCCCGTGACGATCACGGACAATGACTCAGTCGGGCTGATCCTGACCCAGTCGGGTGGCAGTACGCTGGTCACTGAGGCGGGTGGAACCGACACCTACATGATGCGATTGCAGTCGCAACCGCTCGCCGATGTCACCGTGATGATCGTCGGTGGCATCGATGCCACCGCAGCGCCGTCGCCGTTGACCTTCACGCCGGCGAACTGGAACATCGGTCAGGTCGTCACCGTCTCGGCAATCGACGACCCATGGGCTGAAGGAACCCACAGCCAGGGAATCACGCACTCGGTCTCGTCGCTCGACCCGGCGTACAACGGGGCTCCCGTTGCCGGTGTCACCGCACAGATCACTGACAACGAGACGGCCGGAATTTCGATCGCGGAATCCTCGGGATCCACCGCGGTTGACGAAGCCGGATCGGGTGACACCGTCAGTATCAGCCTTGACTCCGAGCCGCTTGACGACGTCATCGTCACATTGACTCCGGACGGGCAGCTCGCAGCGAACCCGACAACCCTGACGTTCACGGCATCAGACTGGAGCACACCGCAGGTAGTTACTGTCGATGCGGTCGACGACTCGATCGTCGAGAACAATCACACAGGCACAATCACATTGACCGCGACCTCGGTCGGCGATGCCCAGTACGACGGCGCAAGCGGTGCGGTCGTAGCGAACATCACCGACAACGACGTGGCTGGTGTCGTTGTCACCGAGTCGAGCTCGAAGACCGAGGTGAAGGAGGGTGGCTATGCCGACTCCTACACAATCAAGCTGCAGGGCGCGCCATCATCCGACGTCGTCATCGACATCGCAGGCGATACCCAGGCGACCGCTTCGCCGGCATCGCTCACGTTCACGTCGGCGAATTGGAACGTTGCGCAGACCGTTACGGTCACGGCCGTCAACGACGCCGTCGACGAGGACGATCCACATCCGGCCACGATTACCCACGCACTGACCACGACCGATCCGAACTACATGTCTGTGCTGGTTACCGACATGTCGGTTGACGTTCGCGACAATGATGCGCCTGGCGTGACTGTGGCGGCATCCAGCGGAAGCACCAAGATCGTCGAGGGCGGTGCGACCGATACGGTAACGGTCAAGCTCAATACCAAACCGTCGCAGCAGGTTGATGTCGTCGTCAGCGGTGATACGCAGCTGACGGTGGAGCCCGGCACGTTGACCTTCGACGAGTCGAACTGGTCAACGACACAGACGCTGACCATAACCGCGGTCGACGATGAAGATCCCGAAGGCAACCACACCGGTCAGGCAAGCTTCTCAACGGCGAGTGGCGAACCCGCCTATGACGGGCTGTCAATCGACTCGATCATGGCGTCGATTACCGACAACGACAAGGACGCCGATTCCGGCGACGGCGACGGGGGAGATGGCGAGGAGGATTCGACGGACACCGAGTCTGATCCGAAGCCCCCCAAGCCTCCAACAAGCAGTACCGGTGGCAGTTCTTCAGGTACGTCCGGCAGCTCATCGAGCGGATCCAGTGGATCCAGTGGATCCAGTGGATCCAGCAGCTCTTCGAGCGGAGCTACGGGTGGCTCGCTGGGAGGAGCAAGCAAGAAGAAGTCGTCCAGCGACGAAGAAGCGACCAAGAAGAAAAAGAAGAAGACGAGCTCGAGCGGTGGCTCAACAGACACCAGCGAGGACAAGCCCAAGGCCAAAAAGAAGAAGGACGGACAGCCCGAACTGTTCGGCGTGAAGCTGCCGTTTGATGTGCCTGGCATGCCAAAGGACTGGACGTCGACCGCAACCAAGTATGCGCCGCTGCTGCTGTTGCTGTCGCTTCTGGGAACGCTGCTGCGCGGCAGCGGTGTGGCACTGCCCGGCACGAAGAAGCGTCCCGAGGGGGCCGAGACCGATCGAAAGCAGCGCCGTGGCAAGCCAACCAAGAAGGCCAAGGGCAAAATGCCCGAGCGCAAGGCTAAGCCAGCGGGTAGTTCCAGCAAGAAGAAGCGGCCTGGCCCGAAGCCGAAGAAGGCCCGCCCTGAGCCGAAGCCGAAGAAGGCGCGACCCGAGCCCAAGGCCAAGAAGAAGCGTCCCGAGCCGAAGAAGCGCAAGGGGCCGAAGCCGCCGGAGTAGTTCTGACAACGATTGAGCGGGCATCAGAGGGTGCCGGTGTTGCACGGCGACCGCCTGCGGGTACAGTGAGGGATACCCATCCGCCAGAGAGGGATACGGCCCGATGAGCGAGCCAGACGACGACGACACACCAATCAGTGATGCGGCAGAGCAGCTTGAGGAGTTCGATGCTGATCTCGAGTTGCAGCTCAAGAAGGAGTACGCCGCCGTCTTCGGGCTGTTTCGCTACTGCATCATGACGCAGGAAGCAACCTACCTGTGCAACGGGCTGAAGATTGATTGTGCTGCACATGCAGGGTTTCTGCTCTTCGACATACGTTTGGATGACGTCTGGGTCTGGGATCGCAATCGACCACGACGGATCATCCCTCGGGCTCAGGTATTCACGACCGCAGACGTCACGATCGAGCAGCTGAAGGAAGACGAGGACGGTCTCAGCCTGACCGACATCATTCCGACCAACGTGATCGAGCAGCTGCAGAAGGCCGGTGCCGAGTACGAGTTGCAGGGCAGCGCCGCAAGCTCGGCCGTCGAGGGCGCGGTCGCCGAGGCTGAGGGTGAGGACCAGGCCGGCGATTCCTGATCAAGGGTGGCCACATCGGGCGAGCGCGGTCGCACAGGGCGTTCCCGGAAGAAACAATCGGGCGGAGCCACAATGTGACTCCGCCCGATGTGCTCCTGGCTGTCGCATTGGAATGCCGGTACCGATGCAACACTGTGATCGTTGAGACGTGAAGTCTGAGCAGTGTCTACGGGGCTGACGGAAGCTCGTCGTTCTGTCTCGTATCGTCCAGGAGAACCTGTATGCCTGACGTATGTGGTGTGGGGCTGCCGTGTGCTGCCCTGTTCCATGAGTGTGCGGCCGATCACCGTATCTAGTTGTTGTCTGGACAACAAATTGTGTGCCAGTTTGAGGGGGTGCGCCGGGGAGATTGGCAAACTTCTTGCAAATCATTTGACATGCTAGTCACTCGGTGGGACGGTGGATGCATGAGCTGTTCCGCCGCCATCCGTCGCGTGAATCCAGGTCGCACCGCCCTCATCGTCGCTCTCGTGCTGGCGGTCGCGATGCTCGCGCTGCTGCCGACCCAG
>CAYNNW010000219.1:0-4709 GCA_964398435.1 uncultured Gaiellales bacterium
GGAATGGGCGGCGCCATCTCAGCCGCCGCTGGCGGCGGTGGGGGCGGCGGAGGTACTGGTAGCGCCGGTACTACAGGAACAACTGCCGTAGGACAGGGCGGCAATCCGGGGGTCAACGGAGCAAAGGGTGTAACGGGCGTGGGCGGGGGCACCGGTTCTGACGGAACGGTAACCGTTGTTACCACGCACAATGCCGAATTCGGCGGAGGGGGAGGTGGAGGTCACACAAACGTCCCTGCAAACAGTGTGGGGGGCGGTTCATTGCGCGGGGGCGGTGGCGGCGGCTGTGGGGGCGGCCACAACGTTACTCCGGCCATTGTCAACGCTACAGCCGGTGGCATTGCCGGAACGTATGCAGCCGGAACGGGTGGAGCAGCCGGAACCTCGGGGGCCACTCCCACGGCTGGTTCGGCTGGCGCTGACGGCAACAGCACGAATGGTGGCGGCGGTGGCGGCGGTGGCGGCACGACCGTCACGGCCTCGACTGCTGGCGCGGCCGGTGGTGCGGGTGGTCGTTGTGGCGGTGGTGGTGGCGGCGGCGGCACCGGCATGAACCCCGGTCTTGGTGGCGCGGGTGGAGTGGGCGGCGCGGGGTACGCGGTCGTCATCTCCCGGTAACAGTCGATGGCGTTCATTGGGGCGTTCGATCCGACCGCACGGGCGGAGGCGTGGTTCGATCCCACGGCTCTCCCGGAGGGCTGGTTCGATTATGCCGTCGGCAACGACCATCCGCTGATTGACGTTGCATCCGGCGGGTCGACGTCGCCGCTGTACGGCATCGACATGAGCGGCGCGACCATGCGTGGCCTGGCTGCTGGGCGGACTGCGCTGCCCGGGCGTGACGCGGCTTCGGGCGGTGTGCGCGGCGCGGTCTTTGGACGTTTTGTGGCGAGCGCCCAGGACATGGCCGGGGCCATCTTGCTGGGCGGCGTGCGTGGTCGAATTGTGGCGACCGGTCAGGACGCCGGGACCGCGCAGGCAACGGGCAGCGCCAGGGCTCGCGGCGTAGCCGTTGGTCAGGACGTTGCTGCCGCAACCGGGCAGGGCAGGGCGACGGCAAAGGGCAGCCTGCAGGGGCGCGATGCCGGCGCGGACACGGACGCCGGTTTGCCGCGCGGCAAGGGGGCGTTGCTCGGTCAGGACTCAGCAGCCGCGGCGCTATACGCGTATCTGGGCGTCGTGTCGGCGGCATCGCCGGTCTTCGGGCGTGTGTTTGGGGCAGCGGCGCTGTACGGTCTGACGCGAGGCCTCGCCGCGGCAAGTGGGCGAGACGCCGGAGTCTCGGCCGACACTGGCCGAACGGCCGCGCGCGGCGTGATTGCGGTGCGTGACGTGGCTGTGGCGGTTGAGCGCGGCGCGCCGGCGGCCAGGGCGTCGGCGATAGCTCGAGATGTCAGCGCAGGCTACACGGTGGCGCTGCCGGATGGGTCCGGGTTCGCGCGCGGGTTCGACGCTGCCGGATCGTTTGCGTATGGGCATGGCGCCGATGCGCTGCCGGCCATTATCGGCCTGGTGTCGCTCGCAGCCTCAGCCTCTGACCCGGATCTGGCCGTTGTGGTACTCGAGCCAGGCGCCGCAGCAACGATGCGTCAACCTGCTGCCACGATCGGCGCGAGGCGACCAGGCCTGACCGTTTTGGGAGCCCGGCCAACGGTTGACATCGATGGGAGGGGATAGATGCCAGTCAAATTGAGCGACCATGCGAACGAGCGGGCGACCTATGTCGTGACGGTGTCGTTCACGGATGAAAGTGGCGCGGCGGTCGTGCCGACGGCGGCCACCTGGACGCTGACCGATCGCGCCGGGGCCGTGATCAACAGCCGCAGCAACGTGACGATCAATCCACTCAGCTCCACGTACAACATTGTGCTGAGCGGTGCTGATCTCGCACTGCCGGACATCCGCTTTCGACATCGGCTGGTGACGGTGCAGTGGACGTACAACAGCAGCCTTGGCACCGGGCTGTTCGGCAAGGAAGAGATCGGGTTCTACATCGATCCTTTGCAGGCGGTGGCCTGATGCAAGGCGTCTGGCGCTACGGCGGGGTGCTCGAGGAGGCGAAATGACAGTGACGTTATTTGGAGGCGACGAGTGGCTTGAGCGGGCGAGCGCGGCCTTTGGATCGTCGCTCATGGGCGTATACGCCCTAAACGAGAGGGAGGGCTTAGTCGCAAAGCAGTCGGGCGGCGTCAGCACGGTCATGGTAGACGGCGTCCACAACGGGCCGACGCTGGCTGACGCGGCGACACCGTTCGGGACAGTCGCGCCGTTTTATGATGCGATCGGCGACTACACGAGCCTTTATCAGGGCGCGTCATTCGATGCTGTCGCCTCTGGCTGGAACGAGGGAACCGTACTCATCCCATTCAAGGTCGGCCCCGGCGTGTGGACCGACAACCTGGACCGCTATCTCGTATTGATGGCAGACAGCGCCCTAAATAACCGTTGTGTTCAACTCAACAAGACCGCTGGAAATCAGCTGCGAATCACGCGGACAGTGGGCGGTGTTTCGGCAAATATCTTCTCCAACGTCGACACCACGAACAACCGGCACCTGGACTGGATGGTGCTGGCGTTTACATGGAGCCACGCACAAAACAGACATCGCGCCTGGATCGCCTATCGTGGCGTCGCTCCGGCCCAATTCGGCACGACCCAGACCAGCGCCGGAGCGTACAGTGCCATCACTCTCAGCAACAACCGATGCGCGGTCGGGTCACTGACCGTCTCGCCCTTGACAAGTTTGTGGTCAGGATGGGCTGGGCCGTTGATTTTCGGGAACCAGGAACTTGACTTCGCCACGAAGCTAAGCCCAGTGATGGGGTTCAACTGACATGCCAATTGGATCGGATTGGGAACTCGTTTTCAGCGACGACTTCGACGTCGGAGTGCTCGATGCCGTGAAGTGGTCCGCCTATGACGCCATCTCAAGTGACGGAATTGGTACCTTCCGAGCCGCAAACGTCAGCGCGTCAGACGGCCAGCTTCACCTGCGCGTGGATAGCAACTTTGACAGCGCCCGCGTGACCACCGGTTCGATCAGTGGAGCGGCACCGAAGGCGCTATTTGGCTACGGATGGTTCGAGGCCAGGATCAGACTTCCGCTTCAGACTTCTCTACAGATGACGGGCGCTTGGCACGCTTTCTGGTTGTTGGGAGAGAACAACCAAATCGGGTCCGGCGACGGCCCGCAAGAAGAAGATTTCGAGATGCGCGGGTCGTTTCCGAACCAGATCAGGCTCGGGCATATCTGGCAGCAGACGCCCACCATCCTGGCGCAGGGCGTAGATCCGGTGTTCGTGCCTTACGACGGTCAATGGCACACATACGCCTATCACTGGCAGCCCAACCAAATCGATTGGTATATCGATGGGGAGTTGCGCCACACCTATTCATCGAATATCCCGTCCAGCCCATTGCAGATCGTCTTCGATGCCAAGGTGGGCGGATGGGGCGGAGACCCAGACGGAAACACGACTTTCCCCTACACGATGGATGTTGACTATGTGAGGGTCTTGCAAAAGGTCAACCGGTCAAGCCTGCGCTGGTATCAGCGCATCACGTACGGTCCCGGCACACTCGACGCCACAAATCAGGGGCGCTTTCTGGCAGCACTGAAAGAGATCGGGGCTAGGCTCAACACGAGCGGCATCATCCCGGTCGCGCGCGTCGTCACCGCCCAGGACATCGTGCTGCGCTACACCGCACCCGCCACGCTGACGGCGGCTCAGTGGGCCAACGTCCTGTATCGCCGTCTCAACCTGACCGAGGCAACGGTGCTTGCCAACTTGACCATCACAGATTATTCCGGTGCAGACTACGAGGCTCGCCGTCTCGCCTGCAAGGCGGCACTATCGCTATAGACGCAAATCTCCACGCTGGCCGTCGTCAGGGTGGCGGGTGCGCACGACGCACGTACCGGGCCAGGGCTGCATGGAATGATCAAACACACAAAGGAGCATGGATATGGCAACACTCACAATCGCAAACGGGGCAACTCTTTCGGATGTGTTCACCCTTGAGCCGGGCGATAGCCCGATCGCGGTGAATATCCCGACGGGGCTTGATGGCGCTGGCCTGTACATCCAGGTCACACTTGATGGAGGCGTGACGTACACACGCGCGCAGAACATCGGCGGTGGGTCGGATTACTTCCTGACCAAGCCGACCGGTACTGGCGGCTACACGCCGATCGACCCGCGCGTGGCAAAGGGCATCCGGCGCGGGCGCTTTGAGGCCGCGTCGTCTCAGGCTGCGGCGCGCACGCTGCAACTTGCCACAGATCGGCTGGCCTGATGCCATACCGACCGCTGGGCCCGTGCTCGGTACGTGGGTGCCCAGGACGCGCTGTGCGTCGTGGGCGCTGTGCCGTCCACGCTGCCGAGGCAGAGGCGGCCTGGCGCGCAGCGCACCCAGACGAACGACCAAGCGCGAGCACGCGTGGATATGGCGCGGAATGGCGCGAGATCAGGGCGAAGGTGTTGCGGCTCAGGCCGTGGTGCTCCGAGTGCGCGGCGCGAGGCAAGCGGACCAAGGCCACCGACGTCGACCACGTCGTTGCGCTGCGTCGCGGTGGCACAAACGACATCAATAATCTGATGCCCCTGTGCCATTCGTGTCATTCGCGCAAGACGGCACAGGTCGATGGGGCGTTTGGCAACCGCCGGGCGCTTGAAAAACTTGGAAAACTCTAGGGTCCAGACGAGGAC
>CAYNNW010000220.1:0-274 GCA_964398435.1 uncultured Gaiellales bacterium
GGTTGGTTGCCGACGGATTGGCGGAATCACGGAGCAAGGCCCAGGCGCAGATCATGGCGGGGGCCGTGCGCGTGGACGGGCAGGTCGCCGACAAGCCCGGACGCCCTGTTGCCGCATCGTCGACTGTCGAGGTGGAGGCACCACCGCGCTTCGTCTCACGGGGTGGCGAGAAGCTGCAGTCTGGGCTCGATTCATTCGCCGACACAATCGCCGGGCGCGGGCTGACAGTCGCAGGCACGACCGGGCTCGACATCGGAGCATCCACCGGCGGCTT
>CAYNNW010000220.1:284-4697 GCA_964398435.1 uncultured Gaiellales bacterium
CGACGCATGTGATTGCCGTCGATGTGGGCTATGGGCAGCTGCACTATCGACTTCGCAGTGACGATCGCGTCACGGTCCTCGAACGGACGAATGCTCGCCACCTGACGCCGCAGGACCTTCCGCGTGTTCCTGATCTACTGACCTGCGATGCGTCGTTCATTGGCCTGGCAACGGTGTTGCAGGCGCCGATCAGCTGCATGGCCCCTGGCTTCTGGGGACTAGTTCTGTGCAAGCCGCAGTTCGAGGCGGGGCCTGAGCGGATGCGCCGGGCCGGCAAGGGTGGGGTGCTGAAGGATCCAGCCATTCGACAGCAGGTGCTTGACGAAACGATCGAGCGGATTTCAGCGCTGGGCGTTGCAGTAATTGGTGTCGAGCAGGCCTGGCCACCGGGGCCAAAGGGCAACATCGAATACGTGCTGCTGGTCGTTGATGACCGTGACGCCGCTGAATCCGAGGCGTCAGCCAATCGGCACACCTGAGCGCGGATACGTCGTGTTGCGTTGGTATGCTCGATACCGTGGATCAGCGTGCCGTCAGCCGCGCATTTGTCGTCACGCACCGTGACCCGGCAGCGCTTGGCGATGCGGTGCCCACGCTCGTGTCCGCGGCATCTGCCGCCGGGGTGAAGCTGGTCACAGCTGCTGCAGACGGCGAGCGGCACCAGGCCCTTGCAACGGGTGCCCAGGTCGTCGCTGATGACCAGGCAATCGACGTCGCCCGTACATGCGATCTCGTGATCGTTCTTGCCGGTGACGGAACGTTGTTGCGGGCGTTGAATCGAATGGCCGCGGGTCCGCCGGTCCTGGGGATCAACTTCGGAATCGTCGGATACCTTGCCGGGTGCGACCCAGAGATGCTCACTGCAGCGCTGGCTGCACTTTCCGAGGGCCACTATCGAACCGTGCGGCTGCCGGTCCTCGAAGCCAGCGTCGGCGGACAGAAGATCAGCGCAATCAACGACGTCGTTGCATCCGGTGGCGTGACCGGGCGGATCATCGAAGTCGGCTGGAGCATTACCGCTGTTGGTGCTCCTGAAGCGCCCGACTATCGAAAGCTCACTGGCGAGGCACCACCGAACGGTGTCGACCGGATGGGCGTCGTGCCGTGCGACGGCATGGTCATCGCAACCCCCGTTGGCTCAACGGGCTACAACCTGTCGAATGGTGGTCCCGTACTTGCGTGGGGTGTCGACGCCCAGGTGGTCAGTTTCATCGCACCACATACCCTCTCGGCTCGTCCGCTTGTTATCGACCAGGGCCACGCCGTCACCATCGAGCACATGGGGCGTGGTGCGCCGCTGCAGGTACTGGCCGACGGCGATCAGGTCGCCCGTCTCGATCCGGGGTGCCGGATGCGTGTCGAGACCGGTGGGCGCGAGGCCACACTGGCGCTGGTCGATAACGACAGCTTCTTTGAACGGTTCAGAAGAACGTTCGGCCGACAGCTGCAGCGGTTCGATCCAGACCTCGTTTCAGCTGATGATGATGCAGCGCGGGATGGCCATACGTCGTGATCACGCGCCTGACACTCCGAAATGTCGTGCTGGTCGACGAGGCTGAACTGGAATTCGACCACGGCATGACCTGCATCACGGGCGAAACCGGCGCGGGTAAAACGGTGCTGGCGGGCGCCATCGGACTGGTGTTCGGGGCAAATGCCGACGCTGCCCTGGTCGGTCCAGAGGGAGACGAGGCCTGGATTGAGGCTGAGTTCGTCGTTCCCACGACATTCTGGGACGAGGCAGGTGTTGGAACGCTCGCCGAGCTTCGGCCCGCGGGCGAGGACAGGCTGGTATTGGCCCGCCGAATTCCTCGAACGGGGCGGTCACGCTCACTTGCCTGGGGGCGCACGGTGTCGCGCAGCGACCTTGCTGCGGCAGGAGAGCTGCTGGTAGTTGTTGCGTCTCAGCATTCGCAGCGTCGTCTGGTCAGCCCGGCATGGCAGCGCGATGCCCTTGATCGGATGGGCGATGCGGAACATGCTGAGCTGGTCACCTCGATGGCCACGGCCTGGCGCGACGTGGTCACGGCCGAACTCGCCCGTGACCGGGTTGAGCAGCAGGCTGAAGGACTCGCCGCTCGTGAGCTCCAGGTCCGTGACGACCTGGAGCGGATTGAGCTGGTTGGGCCTGATCCTGATGACTGCGAGCGCCTCGAACACGTACGGACACGCGCCCGTCGGTCTGCAGAACTGAATGACGCACTGTCAGCTGCGATCTCCTCGCTGTCGTCCGATGGCCGGGACGGTGCGGTCGATCTGTTGGGCGCAGCTGCGGCAGCATGTACCACTGTCGCTGATGTCGACCCTGACATCGCAGCACTTGCGGACGAGATCTACGTACTGCAGGAGTCGGCAACAGCCGTTGCTGGATCGCTGCGACAACACCTCGAGCTCGTTGCCGATGGCCCATCGCAGATGGAGCAGGTGGAGGAGCGGCTCAGCGCCTACGACGATCTGTATCGACGATTTGGCGGAACCATCGAATCCGTGATGTCGACATGGACGTCGCTCCGTGCAGAGGCCGAGCTGGTAGACGACCTGGACGGTGCCCGAGCAGCGGCTCAGGCAGACGTTGTCGCCGCACGAAATGCCGCAGACCACCTCGCCAAGCAACTGTCGACAGCTCGTCGTGCCCTGGCTGCTGACGTGTGCAGACGCCTTCGCGTAGAACTCGACGCGCTGGCCATGTCGCACGTTCGCATTGACGTTGCCGTCGACGATGTCGAGTGCTCTGCCAGCGGAATTGATCGAGTCGAAATTCGTATCGCTCCACGGGCGGACATGGAACTGCGACCGATTACCGAGATTGCCTCGGGAGGAGAGCTGTCGCGCTTGTCTCTCGCGCTGCAGGTAGTGCTCGGCGCAGCCGACGCGTCGACCGTGATCCTTGACGAGGTCGATGCAGGCATAGGTGGGACCACTGCACATGCCGTTGCAGCACGGTGCGCCCGACTCGCACAGTCCTGCCAGGTGCTGTGTATTACGCATCTGGCGCAGGTAGCCGCCGTGGCAGACCAGCACCTCGTCGTGGAGCGTTCGGGCGATCAGACGACGATCTCACCGCGTCGGACCGACGACGAGATCATCAGTGAGCTGTGCCGCATGGTCGGTTCTGATCCAGCAGATCCTGACGCCCGAAAACACGTCGGCGGCATGCGACGCAATCGGATCACAGGGGCGCGTCGTCGCGCGACCGTCGATCCAACTGACGGGCCAACCCAGACGAGGCTCGACCTCGCATGATCAGGGAACCGGCGACCCCAACCGCTGCGGTCGCTACCATGTTGCCGGCACGGCGCGCCGCCGGGCCGCCTGAATTACGACCCAGGATGTGGCTATGACCAGCGGCAGCGATCCGTCGCGATCCGATAATTCCACCCGCTACGTATTCGTTACCGGCGGTGTTGTGTCATCGCTCGGCAAAGGTCTCACTGCGGCATCGCTGGCTCGACTGCTCAAGGCTCGCGGGCTTCGGGTCTGGATTCAGAAGTTCGACCCATACATCAACGTTGATCCTGGAACGATGAGTCCGTATCAGCACGGCGAGGTCTTCGTCACAGATGACGGTGCAGAAACAGATCTCGATCTTGGCCACTATGAGCGATTCGTCGACGAGGCGCTGTCACGCGCAGCGAACGTCACCACCGGCCGAATCTACTGGGACATCCTTCGGCGCGAGCGCGCCGGCGACTATCTTGGCGATACCGTTCAGGTCATTCCACACGTCACGAATTACATCAAGGAGCGGATCGCTGCGATTACCAAGCAGCGTGATGTCGACGTTGTGATCACCGAGATCGGTGGCACTGTAGGTGACATCGAGTCACTGCCCTTCCTCGAAGCGATTCGTCAGTTCCGGAATGACGTCGGTCGCGACCATACGATGATCATCCACTGCACACTCGTGCCGTGGCTGGGCGCCGCGGGCGAACTCAAGACCAAGCCGACCCAGCACTCTGTCAACGAGCTTCGCCGAATCGGTCTGCAGCCGGATGCGCTGATCTGCCGGTCCAGTGGGCCGCTTGACGAGGGGATCAAGGAAAAGCTCTCGCTGTTCTGTGACGTCCCGCGCCGTGCGGTCATCTCGGCGCCTGATGCCGACGACATCTATCGCGTGCCGCTCGTCATGCGCGACGAGGGACTCGACGACCTAGCGATTGACCTGCTGGGGCTGCGGGCCGGGCCGCGCGACCTGTCGGATTGGGAGGCGCTGGTCGAGCGAATGGATGCACGCTCGCAGTCCGTTGAGATTGCCCTGGTCGGCAAGTACGTCCGCTTGCATGATGCATACCTGTCGGTTGTCGAAGCGCTGAAGCATTCGGGAATCTTCCATGGAACGCATGTGGCGATCCGATGGGTCGATGCCGAGGCGCTGGCCGACGATGATGTTGCAACGGCGCTCGATGGTGTCGA
>CAYNNW010000221.1:0-2529 GCA_964398435.1 uncultured Gaiellales bacterium
CACGCCCTTGTCCTCGAGGATGTGCGCTACGTCTGATGAGGTCGCGCCCTTCGGGATCGTTACGCGAACACGCTTGCCGGCCTCGACATCCGGCCCTCCGCCACTGCCCATGACGGCGTAGACAACAAAGACACACAGCGCAAGCGCGCCCAGCAACATCAGGATTCCAGCGAACCTGACGTGCGGACGTCGGTGCCCGTTGGAGGGCACATGCTCGTCATCGGTGACAAGCGGAAGGGGAGCCTCATCGTGCGGCATGAAGCGGGCATCATACCCATCCGTGCCGCCGCGGTCCTCTCAGCCCGGACTCAGGCCCCGTCCGGGCGCCGGTCGAGCCACGAACTGAGCACGTGGCAGGCGGCCAGCGCATCTCTGCTCGTTGCGGTATCGGTCTCACTGCGCACCTGGTCTGCCAGCTTCGAGGTGAACCGCTCGTCGTGCAGCTGTACGGGAATTTCGACCATGCGCGCCAATCGTGCTGCGAAGCTTCGCGTCTGCCGGGTCTGGTCGGTATCTCGGCCATCGAGTCCGAGTGGGAGCCCCACGACAACGGCTGTCACCTGGTGTTCGGTGATTACCTCGAGCAGCTGGCTCATCCCGCCCGCTTTCGCCGCACGCTCGATCACGCCAAGTGGCCGTGCGATCGTCCGTTCGGAGTCACTGACCGCCATCCCCGTCCGGACCGTGCCAAAGTCCAGCCCCAGGACCGGGCCGCTCGATTCGTGGTGGTCGGCCGTCATCCTGCCGGTGTTGCGGCATCGCACTGTGCGCGGACCCACTCGGAGCCAGCTGCAAGCGCATCGTCCAGGCGCGATGGATCCCGACCACCGGCGCGCGCCGTGGTCGGACGGCCTCCACCTCCGCCTCCAACAATCGGTGCAATCTGCTTGATGATGTCGCCGGCGCGAATTCCACGTGCGACCGCATCGTCGCTGCACGTTGCCACGAGCACCGCCTTGCCCGCATGTTCCGACCCCAGCACGATCACCGCCGGTGCCATCGACTGGCGAAGCCGATCACCAAGGTCCAGCAGGGCATCGGTATCCAACCCGTCGCCACGCCAGACCACGAGCGTCAGATCGCCGATCTTCACGGCAGCATCCGTGGCGCTGTCGGCGGCCGACCCCGTTCGCAGCGAGGCAAGCTCCCGTTCGAGCAGGCGGCTGCGCTGGACGAGCTCCTCAACCCGGCCCGGCAGTCGGTCGATGTCGACGCCCGCCGCGGTTGCCGCAGCGTCAGCTGCCGTTGCACGCCGCTGCAGCCAGTCCAGCGCCCCCTGCCCCGTCAGTGCCTCGATGCGCCGCGTGTTTGCTCCCACGCTTGTCTCGGCAACGATCATGAACAGGCGGATGTCAGCGGTGTTCGACACGTGCGTGCCGCCGCACAGCTCGCGCGACCAGCCATCGCCGACGTCGACGAGGCGCACGCGGTCGCCGTACTTCTCGCCAAAGAGCATCATCGCGCCGGAGTCGCGCGCCTGCTCGATGTCGATCTCGCTCCATCTCACCGGGTCGGCGGCCGCGATCTCGGCGTTGACCGTCTCAGCGATCGTGGCGAGGTCCTCGCTGCTCAGCCCACTCGGATGCGTGAAGTCGAATCGCAGTCGATCGGGCGAGACCAGCGATCCCGCCTGGTGGACGTGATCACCGAGTCGGGCCCGAAGTGCCTTGTGCAGCAGATGCGTTGCTGTGTGATTTCGCTGAGTTGCACGTCGCGCACCCGCGTCGACGCGCGCCTCAACCTCCTCACCAACCTCCAGCTTCCCATCGATGGTCACGACGATGACCTGGTCGCTGTCGAACCGCTGCACAGCGACGATCGTTGCCTGCCCGTGGGCTCCGGTGATCGTTCCGCCATCAGCGACCTGGCCGCCGCCTTCTGCATAGAACGGTGACCGATCGAGTTTGAGCATCCACAAGCCGTCTTCGCTGCCCTCGACCGGTTGAAGCGCAGTGATGGACGCCTCTGATGCATCACTGTCATAGCCGACGAACGTCGTGGCAGCAGCAGTCCTGACGAATGCCGCAATGGCATCGGCCGGCACGGCTCCCCCTCCGGCAGCCGAGCGCGCCCGTTCGCGCTGCAGCTGCATCTGCTCGCGGAAGCCGTCCATGTCAACGCTGACACCGTGCTCTGCGGCGATCTCACTGGTCAGCTCGACAGGGAATCCGTAGGTATCGTGCAGCTGGAAAGCCTGCTCACCGCTGATCGTTCCACCGGCCGCTGCACTGAGAACCTCGTCAAGCATCTTCGATCCCTTGTCGAGGGTCAGCAGGAAGCGCTGCTCCTCGGAGCCGAGCAGACTCTCGATCATCTCCTGCTGTTCGGAGAGTTCCGGATATGCCTCTGAGAACTGTGCGACAACCAGGCGCGACAGCTCGACCAGTACGGCATCCCGCTGCTCGTAGATTCCGAGTCGGTGCGCCTGTTGGATCGCGCGGCGAATGATGCGGCGCAGCACGTAGCCGCGCCCCTCGTTCGAGGGCATGACGCCGTCGCCGATCAGGAAGCAGACGCCGCGAACGTGGT
>CAYNNW010000221.1:2539-4694 GCA_964398435.1 uncultured Gaiellales bacterium
TTCGCACTGCTGGATCAGATCGCGGAACGTGTCCACCTCGTAGACGGAGACGTTCCCCTGAATGATCGCGGAGATCCGTTCGAGGCCCATTCCGGTATCAATATTCTGCTTGGGAAGGGGCGTCAGCTGGCCATCTGCACCCCGCTCGAACTGCATGAAGACGAGGTTGTAGAACTCGAGGTAGCGATCGCACTCACACCCCGGCGCACATGCGGCAGGGTCAGGGCACCCCACCTGATACTCCTCGCCCCGATCGAAGTAGATCTCGCTGCACTGACCGCACGGCCCGGTTGCACCGGCCTTCCAGAAGTTGTCGTCACCGAGCAGCACGATCCGCTCGCGAGGCAGGCCAACAGAGGTCCAGAGGTCGATCGCTTCCTGATCAACCCCGAGGTTCATCTCGGCGTTGCCTTCGTGGACGGTCGCCCACAGTCGCTGTGGATCCAGGCCCAGCCGCTTGGTCACCAGTTCCCAGGCCATCTCGATGGCCCCCTGCTTGAAGTAGGCGCCGAATGAGAAGTTGCCCAGCATCTCGAAGAACGTGTGGTGTCGCGCCGTCAGACCGACCTGGTCAATGTCGACCGATCGAAAGCATTTCTGCGCACTGGTGAGCTGCGGCGCCGGTGGCTGTTCCTGCCCGCGGAAATACGGCATCATCGGCTGCATTCCGGCCGTATTCAGCAGGACCGACGGGTCATAGCTCGACGGCACCAGCGATGCGCTGGGGACCTTGAAGTGGTCGTGCTGCTCGAAGAACTCGAGGAATGTGGATCGAATCTGGGCGCTGTCCATCCCAGGATTCTAGCGGTGCAGCAGGGCCCCGCGACTGCGGCGGCAATCATCGCCAGCTGGTACCGTACGGGTTCTTGGGTCGGGTCAGGGATTCGTCCCCGCTGCCGGGGTGGCACGGGCGACGGGCCTGGGAGCAAGGGAGTGCACCGATGACGACTGTCGAGTCTGCGATCACGACGATCGATGAGCTTGCCGATGGCGCTGGCGCCGCGCGCCATCCGCTGATGTCGGCGTGGGCCGATGGCACGCTGACCCGCGATGACCTGCGTGTCTTTGCAACGCAGTATTACCAGCAGCTCGCGGCGTTTCCACGAATGCTGAGTATGGCCCATGCTCACAGTCTTGATCTGGAGATCCGACGGTCGCTGCTGCGCGTGCTGGAGTCGGTTGAGGGCGGCTCACCGACACTGTCCGAGCTGTGGTTGCAGACGTGTGCATACCTTGGATTGTTCAGCGATACGGTCCGAGCCTCGAGCGGCTCGGCTGCCACGCGTGCATGCCTGGGCGACTTCTTCTATCTGTGTTCCAGCAGCACGCCCTCGGCGCTCGCAGCCCTGTACACCTGTCTGCAGCAGCAGCCCGCCCTTTGCCGGATGCAGCGCGAGGCGTTGATGCGCCATTACGGCATGGACAGTGGACCGGGACTGCAGTACTTCGAGGTGCGCGAGTACATCGGTGATTCGCACGCTCGAACGATTCGGGACGCGCTGATGCGGAGCATCCGAAGCGCAGATGACGAGCGTGAGGCACAGGCTGCGGCCGAGGCGTCCGTGGCCGCCATGCGCGGAATGTATGACGGCATCTTTGCCGCCCGCGCCTAGTGCTCAGTACGTTTGCGTCGTTGGCACTTCAGGGGGACGCGACGCGCTTCGCAGTCCTGCGCGCGCTGCTCAACGTCGGACATCGTGTCCTCCGAGCCCCCTGGCAGCCAATCGACGGGCACCGCTAGCGATCGCCGAGATCGACGTGACCGGTCTCGTCCTCGATCGTCGTCCGGATCTTCTGCAGTGAACGGCGGATCAGTCGTGAGACGTGCATCTGACTGATCCCGACACGCGACGCGATCTGCGACTGGGTCAGTCCCTCAAAGAATCTCAGATGCAGGATGTACTGCTCGCGGGGATCAAGCGCTTCAAAGCCCGGGCGAAGAACTGCGCGGTCTTCGGTCACCGCATACTGTTCTTCCTCGGTACCGAATGACTCGAGCGGGTCAAGATCGCCGTCGTCGTCTCCACCCTGCGGCCCTGAAGAGAGCGACACCGATGAGTACGCCTGACCTGTTTCCAGTGCCTCGAGCACCTCTTCCTCACTGGAATTGGATGCCTTGGCGAGTTCGGCGATCGTGGGCGACCGTTCCAGCTGG
>CAYNNW010000222.1:0-4679 GCA_964398435.1 uncultured Gaiellales bacterium
ACGACCGGGCACGACTACCGCAGCGAGATTCCGCGGCTGATGAGCGCCGCATTCGATCTCCCCGTCAATGGGCGTGATCTGGACAAGGTCGACGATCTGGTTCGCCAGTCGGATCGCTGGGTGTTGGCCCGCACCTGGTAGTTGGCGCATGAAACCCGTCTGCCGCTGAGCCCGACACACCGGTGGGACGTGTCAGCTCAGAAGGACTGACGGATGGGACACATTACTCCGCTCGCAGCCGTGCTTCCACGGGTGCATCGGGACATTGGATTCGCGGCTGAACAGCCAGATGCACCTGCAGATGCAGGCGCAGTCGAACCTGCTGCCGATACGTACACTGATCCGCAGGGACGGATATGGCGTCGGTCGGTCGACCCGTCCACGGGTCACCTGCAATGGACGCATGAGAACTCGACGCGGGCTGCCGATGGCACGATGGCGACTGTAAAGGTTGTCATCGACGTGGCCGCAGACGGAAGCTCGAGTCGGAACACGACGCAGACCGTGCGCGCAGCCAACGGCGACCGTCGCGACGTCGTCTCAACGCTTGCATTGAACGCAGCGGGCATGCCATTGACCCAGGACACGCATACGCTGGTCGTCATCGGATCACGAACCCAGGACGAGACAACCCACGAGGACTTCACGGCGGGCTCGGTTACCAGGCGGGCAACGCAGCTGGTCGACCGGAACGAGCAGGTTGATCCTGCAACGAACACCACGATCACCTCATCCCAGACGATCGGAGCGGTCTGGGACGAGGGCGGTCGACCAATAACCGAAACGTCGATCCCGACGCTGACGGTTGACGAGAAGGTCCAGTACACCGCCCCCGGGATGGGGATCAACAAGGACACTGACCGGATCATCACCACTGAGCGATCCGGTGCCGGAACCAGTCGTGCCATCAGCTGGTCGTCACCGATGAAGCTGACCGTCCGCTGGAACGGCCATGGCAACGAATACGTCGAACGGGAACTGTCGGTTCCCCTGGACGCAGCTGGTCAGGCCGACATGAATCGGGCGACCACCGTTCGGGAGGACAACAAGGAGTCCACGTTCAACAAGGGCGTGATGCAGACGCGAATCTGGGGTGGCTTCGCCAGTCAGCTGGTTGGCTACGCCGGAATCCGGATGCTGGGAACTGCCGCGCACAAACTGGGCCGCGGTCTCGTCTGGGGCGGTGTCGGTCTGGGTGCCGCAACGATCGCAGCCGAAGGGCAGGCACTGCTCTCCAAGCGCAATGACGCATCCGGGTGGAGACTGCCAATGCTCGCCTTCGACACCGGCTGGCTCGCGCTCGTGGGAATCGTCACCCGCGGCTGGGGCGGAATGACCGCCGCCCGGCAGGGCCAGATCGCAACGGGCAGCAAGGTTGCCGGTACGGTCGGGCTGGGAGCGGAGGGTGCAGTGCTGGCACAGCGCCTGATGTCGGGCACCCGACAGCCCACTGAGGTCGAAAACGGAGATCTGATTCCGACGGGAATCGATGCGCCATCCGCGCTCGAGTTTGCGCAGTCACGATTTGACGACCCGGCCCTGACCCTGCCGGAACTCGACAACGTCGGGCTCTGACCCCTGAGGCGCGCGAGCGCTGCGCTGTGTGTTCCCGGAATTGATCGGAGGCGACAGCGTCGCCCAGGCACTAACGCACAGCCGTTGCGACCGATCGTGCGACGGTGCGAGCCGCGTCGGCGGCGGCCTCGAGAGCTGCTCCCGGCAGATCACTGACAACGAAGGCAATGCGCTCGTCGGCCATGCGGCTCACGATTCGCACCGGATCGTTGACCGTCCAGGTCGCGACCTGTATTCCTTCGCGTGCAGCGGCAGACAACAGCTTCTCGCCGGCCTGCGCGTCATACACAGCGACAACGCTGGCCCCCACGGACTGTGCAGCTCGTACCGGTCCCGTCGGATCCAGATGTGCGCGAAGGCCAGCCGTGGCCGGCAACTCGTACCAGAGCAGCCCCGTGCGAAGGTCGGGGCGGATCTTTCTGATGTTCGAGATTGCCTCGCGGTCGAATGAGGTGAAGACGAGTTCGTCGGGCGCATATCCGACGTCCTCCATCAGCGTGTGGAGGATCTGCTGCTCGTGGCCGTGCTCTTTCAGTTCAACGTCAAGGCCGATACCAAGTTCCCGGGCACGTCGAGCGAACGCCTCGACTGTTGGCATCGGGGCGCCGTCCACCAGTGCAAGCTCAGCGTGTGCGGTTCGTGCAACGGGGCGTCGCCCTGACAGCACGTCGTGAGTAACGACCAATTCGCCGTCGCCACTGCGTCGAATATCGAATTCGACCCAGCGCGTTCCTGACTGCGCAGCGGACTCAAGAGCCGCGATGCTGTTGCCGTGAAGGCCATCCTGGCGCATGCCTCGGTGCCCGACGATGCGTGCCGCCGGTGTGGTCCGACTGCCGAGCGCCGGAAGTGAAGGTATTCGTCCCATCTCTGCCATCAGAATCCCACCGTTTCATCGAGGATCTTGGCGTGCACGTCCCACCAGGACGTCGCAGAAGGTCGATCCCCAATGCGTGGGGCCCGAAAAGTGCGGGTAATTGCCTCATGCGGTGTTGATTGGGGAGGGGTGAGGAATCGCATGGGTCGTCGGGGGGCATGCAGAGCGGTGCGCGTCGTGATTGCGCTGTGCCTGCTCGCGATGGCGCCGACTGCGACCGGCGCGACGGTGTCGACGGCTGCTGCGTCAGACGATTCCTGGGCGGCAGGGTCGGTCAACTTCCTCGTTGAGTCCCAGATCGATTCCGGTGGTCTTGCACTGGCCGACCCCGAGGCGCCGATGACGCGGGGGCGCTTTGTAGCCCTCCTTGCGGGCGTGGATCGGTATCGGGCCGAGAGAGCCGGAGTACAGCCGCAGTTGTCGCTTGTCCCCTCGGCCCCAGCGTTGCCTGATGCACCGTCGACATCATTGCTTGCGCGGGCCGTTCAATTGGGGTGGATAGATGCACCTGGAGGGCGCGCACTCGGGAATCAGGCGGTAACCACCGACTCGGCAGCACGGGGAATGGTTGCGCTGCTCGGGTTGCAGTCGTCGATGGACTCCTTTGCGGTATTGCTTCGTCGTGAGGTCCGTGGAACTCGCCGGGCCCCGATGCGCGCGGCGCACGTCTACGTACGGGCCATGGGGATGCGCTACAACCATCCCGCAGGGCGCGAGCAGCTCGAGGCAGGGTCGGGCGAAGCGATGCGCGTCGGCCAGATCGCGATCAAGGCGCACCGTGCGGCGCTGCTCGATTCGTGGCAGGTCGGGCAGATGATGGAGTACGAATCCTTTGACCTGCCTGCGGTCAGCGGACGGCGCCGACGGATGATGCGAAACGCAGTTGCGTTGATCGGTCAGCCCTATGTCTGGGCCGGAGAGAGTGAGCGGATGCAGCCTGAAGGTCACGCTGGTTTCGACTGTTCAGGGTTTGTTGTCCGGGTGGTGCAACGCTCACGCCTGCGGAGCGGCGAGCGTCGTCGTCTCAAGGGGCGGACCAGCATGTCGATGTCAGATGTCGGGCGACGGAAGCGGATCCCGCTGCGGCGGTTGAAGCCGGCCGACGTGATCTTCTTTGGTGATCGTGGCCCCCGCAGCCGCCCAAGCGAGAATTTTCACGCGGCGCTGTATATGGGGAACGGTTGGTTCATCCACTCCAGCGGTGGTCAGGGCGGAGTGTCGATTACGCGTTTGGATGGGTGGTGGGCTGAACACTACTCGTGGGGTGTGCGGCTCATTCGGGGGCGGTGAACCGAACGCTCTATACTGGCCGGTCATGAACCGGAAGAAGCTCTACATCATCATCGCGGCCGTTGTGGCCACCATCGTGATCGTTCCGACCGGCGTGTTTTTTGCGGTCCGTTCCTCAAAGGACGAAGGCCCTGACAAGCACCTGAAGGGCGTTACCGAGCCCACCGTCGCCAAGCTCCCGCAGACGACCACGACACCTGTCAAGAAGGCGCCGCCGAAGGAACCGTGCTGGCCCGTTTTTGGTCGAACTCCGGCCCGTACGTCGGATGCATCTGACCTGCGTATCGGAATCCCCGGTCAACGCACCTGGGGACTGCGCCCAGGGTCGATGATGGAGTTTCCGCCCAGCTACTGCGACGGAATGCTGTATCTGAACATCATGACCGGCAAGACGCTGGCCGTGAACGCTGACAACGGCAATGTGTTGTGGAGGAAGCGTACCGGGACCAAGTTCGATTCGACTCCCGCAATCGACGGCGACCGCCTGTTCATCGGTGGGATCGACGGTCATGTAACTGCGCTGGACCGACGCACCGGTGCAACCCTGTGGAAGCTGAAGGCGGGCGGCCCCGTCGAAAGTTCGCCAGCTGTCGTCGGTGGACTGGTCTACGCATCGTCGCTTGACCACCGCGTCTACGCAATCGATGCCGAGACCGGCAAGGTCCGCTGGGCGTACCGCACCGGCGGTGAAATCAAGGGAAGCCCCGCGCTTGCAGGCGGGAAAGTGTACGTCGCCAACTACGCCGGCGAGGTCATCGCACTCAATGCACGTACGGGCCAACTGGCCTGGAAGCAGTCGTTCCGGCTGGACCCGGTCCGGACGGAGCGGATCTACTCGTCCACACCGGTCGCGTATGGCACGGTCTACTTCGGTACTGTCGGCGGCTGGGTCTACGCGCTCAGCGCCAGCTCCGGCGCTGTCAAATGGAAGAAGAAC
>CAYNNW010000223.1:0-4638 GCA_964398435.1 uncultured Gaiellales bacterium
GATGGGCCGCGTGGCGGATCGGGCGAATCCGCACCGTGTGGCGAGTCCCATTGCCGCAACGGGGGCCAGCGTCCCGGGGACGTCCGTCATCCAATCGAGCGCGCTGCGCGATGCTGCATCGGCTCCGCGTCAGATCGACGCGCCACCCGAGTACTACGCAGCCGCACAGGGCCGTGAGGGGGCGGCACTCGTCGCGGCCCTGCACGAGATCGTCTCGAACGGGCACCACGACATCGAGTACGACCAGGCGCGTGATGCACTGTTCGGAATCGTGGCCGATGTCGGGCGCGACAACACGATCGTCGACATCTATACCGGTCGCCCGGTGCACGGCATTTCCGACCGGAAATCGGCGTTCAAGCTGGGGATGAACACGGAGCACACGTGGCCGCAGTCCAAGGGCGCCCGTGGGATTGCCCAGTCGGACCTCCATCAGCTGATGCCGGCGGATATCGGGATCAACGGCCGGCGCGGCAACATGCCCTACGGCGAGGTTTCCAGTGAGGTGTGGCGCAGCGAGCCATACACGGGCAGCGGGTCGATCAGTCGTCAGGGCCTCGATGCATCCGGTGTGGACGTGTTCGAACCCCGCCCCGAGGTGCGCGGCGACATTGCGCGGGCACTGCTGTACTTCTACGTGCGATATGACAGCGACCGGCCGTCGGACTACACGCTCGAGAATCTTCGACACGAGGTATCGACCCTGGTGCGCTGGCACGAGCAGGATCCGGTTGACCAGACCGAGCGCGTGCGGAATGCCGATGTACACATCATCCAGGGGAACCGCAATCCGTTCATCGATCATCCCGAGTGGGTGGCGGCCGCTGGTTTCGAGTCGCTGATCCCGCGTACGAATGCTGGACTGCGTGACGCACAGCGCGGCGCGATGCTTCGGCAGAACGACCTCGCCGCCGCAGCCTGATGTGCGGCCGCTATCTGCTTGACCTGCCCGGAAGTGCGATTGCTGACTGGGCGGGCGTTCCGGCAGACGACCAGGTCAGCCACTGGCAGCCGCGCTGGAATATCGCTCCCGGTTCGGACGTTCCCGTACTGGTGCCCACATCCGACGGATCGGGCGTACGACTCGAAATGGCGTCCTGGGGACTGATTCCGGCGTGGGCGCAGCGCAGCGATCGACGTGTTGGTCCATTCATCAATGCGCGTTCGGAGAGTGCCGCGACCAAGCCGGCCTTCCGATCGGCGATGCGCTCGCGACGACTGCTGGTCGTGATGGGCGGCTTCTATGAATGGTCGAAGGGCGAGGATGGTCGCAAGGATCCATGGCTGATTCGAGACCAGGCAGGTGAGCCTCTCGCGTGCGCGGGCGTGTGGGAAGACTGTCCTGATACAGACGGAATCGCAGTGCGGACAATGGCGCTGCTGACGCGCGAAGCGACTGGCCCGGTAGCGGCAGTTCACCACCGCATGCCTGTCTTTGTTCCGAAGGGACAGTGGAACAGCTGGATTGCGGGCGACGCCGATCTGATGGAGCGGATTACCAGTGCCGATGCGCCGCCGCTGGCCGACAGTGGCGCCCTGGCAGCGCAGCGGGTGGACCGGCGTGTGAACGACGCGCGCATCGACGACAGCTCGTGCATCGAGCCACCCCAACCGGATCTGACGATTCTCTGAAATTCGTCCGGAATTGCCACCGCCGCCGGTGGGTGAATCCGGCGGCGGTGGCGATGGAAACCGGCCTGGCATGACGCCGTGGCCTTCGGGATGGTGTATCGGTCGGGTCGGGTGTGTTGTGTGTGATGGTGGTGCGGGTCTCTCCCCCCGCACAATCTGTATCGGGGCTGGAGGCGATCACTCCGATGCATGGAGACAAGGTTGGTCCATATGGACTACAGCGAACCTTCATCTGGCGTGCGGATGGGGTTGACGCAATCGGTTTTCCGTCGTTTTCTGGTCATGGACGCATTGACCGAGTACCTGTGCATGCCGGAGTGCAACGTGGGAGTTGCTTGAGCACAGCGGTCGATTCCTGACATGGAGGTTGGGGCGACATGGGACTAGATGGAATCGGGGCAAAGATTGCCGGGCTTGCAAAGGCTGCGGCCAAAGGCGCAGCGGGGGAGACTTCCAAGCCCGCCCAGGAAGAGGGCGCATCTGCGTCTCCACCACCTGAGGCGGCACTTGCCAATGCCGAAGAGGGCGCTGAGAACGTTCAGCATGACTCGGTCGTTGGTCAGATGCGTGAGAACGCCGCGAACGATGATGAGCGCGCCGAGGCAGATCGGGTGGCCGACACCGCGCAGCAGCACGTTGATGCCGTTCGCGAGACCGCGCTGGACGGAGGAACAAACGTCGATGGCGCCGTTGAGGATGACAACGAGAATCGTGATCACGACGTCTCTGACAAGTATCACGCTGATGAGAATTACCGCGACGTCGGTGACATGACCCATACGGAGCGTGCGGCGACAAGCGAAGCGCTGCATGCAGCATTTCTTGAGGTTGAGAGTGTCGACGACATGCTGACCGAAGGACGGGAAGACAATCCCGATACCGAAGTGGATGAGCGGTTTGAGGAGATGTCCACCGCTGAGAAGGTGCTCTACGGCCAGACCCTTGAGGACCAGGCTGCCCTACTGAACGAAGAGTTGTACGTGATCAGTGAAACAGATTCGGGCCAGGTCGACGTTGGCTTCACATCCGACGAGATTGATAACCCCGACGGCTACCACCACGACGGGCGTATCAGTCACGACGACAGCGCGCGGGGCACATACAACCGTGAGCAGCTCGAAGAGATTGACGCCAACCTTGACGCCGTCTACGCATCCTTCACCGAGGAGGACATGCAGTGGCTTGCGGACAACAACAGCTATGAAGTGCTGGATCCCGAGACTGGCGAAACCACGGCAATGCCGATTGCGGATTCGTACAAGGGCTACATAGCGGAGCACAGCGGGCAGGCGCTTCCTGAGCCATCGGCCAATGCCGGTGCCGAGACGACCGTGGTCGGGCTCGATGCGGGGGATGGGTCGACCACAACGGGGTCTGGCACGACGGGTGACGACGGGGCGGTTCCCGAAGCGCCGCCAGCAACTCCTGTGGTCGCTGAGCCTACGAGCTTCGCCGGCTATGGCATGGAAGGTGAAGGCGGCGGCCACTACGAAGATCCGACCGACGATCAGCTGCTGGATGCAGCGGTTGCCAATGGCTTCATTACCGAGGAAGCCCGCGCAAATGCCTCATTCAACGAGGCAGGCGAGATGGTCTACACCGTCCAGCCTGGCGACGGCTACTGGAACATCGCAGAAGAGGTCTATCCAGACGTCCAGGCAAGCAATACGCAAGCTTTCGTTGGTGGCTGGCAGACGATGTGGTCAGAGAATGCGCAGCGTCTGGGTCGAACAGACCAGACCGATCTGCTGTTCGTGAACGACCAGGTCATCGTGCCGAGCCGAAGCCGCGACGAGATTGCCCTGGCAACCGGAACAGGCCCAACCTGGGTGACCGATCCGCTGCCCGAGGGGTCGCCGACAGGTGACCCGGGAACATCCGGCAATGGAACCGGCAGCACGGACGACATTCCAGTGCCCGAGGGATCGCAGGAGTCCAACGTCAGCGACGTCGACCTGAACGGTGACGGTACCTATGACGATGGCGAGGTGTTCTCGGCCGTCGAACTGCCAGCCAATACGACGACGGGATTCCAGTGGGAAGGTCCGGGGTCTGAGCAGGGCGGCGGTACGATTTCACGGCTGATCACCTCGGACGGTGCTGGCTGGACGGAGGGAATGGGCGTGCCCCAGGACGCTCCCTCGATGGTCGTGGTTGCCGATGGTCAGACGTATACGCAGGACACGGCGCCGCCTGAGGTTGCAGCCCAGCTTGCCAGCGGTGAGGCCGGTATGTACTACGTCAATCCAACCGATGCCGAGTACGTGGCCGTCCAGACCGATCCGAACGATCCATTCTCGGTGAACTTCGTGACTCCGGAGGAGTTCGATACCACGTACGACTCTCGCGAGAACGCTGACAACTACGGTGGCGACTACACCGGTGGTGGCGAACCATCGACGGATACCACGACCACCGGTACGACCGTCCCAACTGACTCGACGCCGGCGACGACGGTCCCGACTGACACGACAGGTACCCCCACTTCAACGGTGCCGGAGTCAACGTCAGGCACAACACCAAGCGGTGATGCGGTCTATGCCGGTACCGAGGCCACAGGGGCCAGTGCAACGGCAGCTGTGTTGCCGACCGATGATCCTACGTACGTGGCAATCGACCTCAACGGAAGCGGAGCCGCTGACCTCGGTGGTGACACCAACGGTGATGGCGTTGCCGACCCGATGGAGGATCTGCCCGGAGTCGTGGTTGCACCCGGTCAGGGAGTGACGTTGCCAGCGTCTGGCGCGGCCGCAGTTGTGGCACCCGCACCGGCCGGCGCCACCGCTCCAAGCGTGATTGAGACCGTCGCAGGCGATGTCACGTTCGCGAATCCGACTGGCGAGCCAATCGTCATGTTCACGGACGAGAACGACGCCGTCTTCTGGCGCCGGCAGCAGCCTGCCGGGTCGTGATCCGGCGTAGTCTCGTGGTGGCCCACGTTTGGTATCGCCTGGCGCCATGAAGCTGGGCCACCCCCCCCGGGGGGGGGGGGGCGAGCGTTCGATC
>CAYNNW010000224.1:0-3099 GCA_964398435.1 uncultured Gaiellales bacterium
CGATGGTGACCGCAGCATTGTCGAGCTGGTCGCGGACGGATTGATCCACTGCCTCTGTAGCGTCCTCGGCTGCCATCGCCGCAGTTGACGTCCACAACAGTGCAAGGAGGCTGACTGTTGCGCACAGCGCCGCGAAACATGTGCGCTGTGCAGTGCGGGACATGGTCATTCGTCCTAGTTCGACGGAGTTCATTGCCCCTCCTGCACTCTTGGCGCACTGTTCATGCCGCATTCTGGAAGTTGTCAACAATTGTCCGGCCCCCTCCCTACCATTCCCGACATGGAATCTGCCGGCGCCACAGTTCTCGACCCCGCTGACCTCGATCGCATCGGCCTGGAGGTCGATATGCGGATCGCGGACGTATGGGCGCTGCTGTTTGAGCGTGGTGATGATGTAGACACCGAGTTCCTCGGATGGTTGCTGCGACTTGCGTATGTCACCGGATATTGGGATTCGTTGAGCGAGCCGGAGCGTGGCGCTCTGTGCACACGCTTGGGGTACCCGGTGCCCTCTGCGGCGTCGGTATCTTCCAGCTGGCATGGCTGAGGTACGCGCTGCCATTGACGAGCTGCCAGCCTGGGTAGTCGACCTGGCAGTTGTCATTGTCATCATTCTCTGTGTGCAGGTACTGATGGCGCTGGTCAATGCCATGCTCAGCCGCGCGATGCGCCGTCGAGTTGGACGGTACGAACCCGGTTCAACTGGAGACCTGGAGCGGGCGAAGCGCAACGAAACCGTGACGGCGATGCTTGCCAGTCTGGTTCGCTATGCCGGTTGGGCACTCATTCTGACGTTGTCGGTCTTCGTGCTTTTTGAAGGTGCTGCGAGCGCGCTGTTCGGAGCGTCGCTCATGGTTATCGTTGTTGGTTTTGGTGTTCAGCGAATTCTCAACGACGTGGTCGCAGGCGGGATGTTGTTGTTCGAGGGGGACTACTCGGTCGGCGACTTCGTGAAGTTGGAGAACCCGGAGGTTGCTGGTCGGGTGGAGGAATTTGGATTGCGGTCGACGGTCCTGCGTACGTTGGGTGGCGACCGCGTTGTGATCAACAACAGTTCCATGCTTGTCTTCAGCACGCTCGCAACGGGGTATCGCAGCTACCGGGTTGCAGTTCCCGTCCGGGCCGCGAGCGCTGATGAATTGGCGAGCGTGCGGCAGGCCCTCGAATCAGCGACCGACATGCTTGCGGCAGCACCCGGTGCGAGGTACCTCGTGCCACCACGCGTGGATGGTGAGCGGACTGGTGGCGGCGATGTCACCTGGATCGAGTTGCGCGCCACTGTGCCGCCCACGCAGGAATCCCTGGTCGAGGTCGCACTCGTCGGTGTTGCCCGTGACGCGGCCGCCGACCAGCTTGCAGGGCCGGTCATCACAACCGACCTGAGTGATCGGGCATTTGACGAGTACCGCAGCAAGGTCATCGTTCGCGAGTCGGTGAGTTGAGTGGCTCCAACTGAATCCAACCCCCCGCAGCAGCCGCCACACCGGACGATTCCAATGCCTCCTCCAACACGTCGTCGAGCCGCTGCCTGGCTGATCATTCCGGTGGCGATTGCAGTCACAGCATTCGCGACTACTATTGGAGCGTTCGTGTGGGGAATTTCTGGGCTCCGCGATATGAGCAGATTTGATGGTCCGGGCCAGATGGCAATCAGGATTGAGAACGCAGGGCGGTACACCGTATTCCGTGAGACTCGATCGGCCGGATCTGGGTACTCCATTAACAGTAGTAGTGGCACTGCGCGGCCGGGGCAGGGAGCTGCGGGAATCCAGGTGGATGTCATGCGCCGGGCGGGTGCCGACGAGCAGGCCGTCCCCGTATCAGCGATGGGCAATTCGTCAGAGACGTATTCACTCGGTCGTCGTCGTGGCGAGGCGATCGCGCGCTTCACTGCAGCAACCCCGGGGCGATACACAATTCGTGTTGCCTGGGCCGATAGTGACAGTCGAACGATGCGGATTGCCGTCGGGCAAACGCACGTGCTCAGGACGGTGCTTCTGATGCTCGCAGCTCTGTGTGCCGGCTTCGTCGGCGCGCTAGGCAGCGTGCTCTGGTGGGTATTCGCGCGTGTGCCTGTCTCCGACTAGGTAGCCGGCGCGCCGACCGAACGTCAGCTGCGCGACGATGTCCGCAGGTATGGCGGTTCGCCTCCCAGGTGCACCTGGATTCGTCCCTCAATCAGGTCAACAACCGGCTGCCCGAAATCGCGTCGCCATCCTTCCAGCAGCGCGGGAGTCGAATCCTGGTCCGATTGACACACGTCGTGGGAGTCGCGCATGTCGACCCAGGCGATCAACTCCTCGACGTCCGGCGCTGTGCCAACAAGCTCCGGGGCAATGTCGGCGTCTTCGCACAACGCCCGTAATAGCGCTGTTGCCAGGCCCTTCGATACGGCAATGCGTTTTCGGGTGTGTCGTGACATCGGTGGAGCCGAATGCTCCTTCAGGGGTGGCAACCCGTCGGCCTCGCGGATGACCGCCGCCAGATCGTGTCGATCGCGCTCGCGAACGGTGCCGTCCACTCCGCGAATGCGGGCCAGTTCGCGAGCGCTGCTCGGCCGTCTTCGCGACATCTCGATCAGCGTTACATCCTTGACCACGCGTGCCACCGGTACGTCCCGATCCCTGGCGCGCTGCTCGCGCCAGGCTGCCAACTCCCGCAGCGTCGCAAGGCCCGCGCCATTGAGCTTGTTGCGCCTCGACACCTTGCGCCAGGCCTCACGGGGGTCGGTGGTCAGTCGCTCGGGGGCGAATCGCTTGGCCATCTCGGCCAGGGCCCACGCTCGCCGATCTCTCTCGTCGAGACGTCGCAGCAGCTCTTCAACCATTGGCTCGAGGTGGAGCACGTCCTCTGCGGCATACCGGAGCTGATTTGCCGACAGCGGTCGCCGCGACCAGTCGGAAAAGGACTCGTGGGCTCCGACTTCGATACCCACGAGCTCTGTGACCAGTCGGTCATACGCCAGCCCTGATCCGAGGCCCACAAATCCGGCCGCCAGCTGCGTGTCGAATATCCGCGTCGGACGCGTGCCGAACTCCAGCGCAAACGCAGCCAGATCGGCGTGGGGCGCGTGCATCAGCACCTCGATCGAATCGTCTG
>CAYNNW010000224.1:3109-4603 GCA_964398435.1 uncultured Gaiellales bacterium
CCGTCGAGCGGGGCGCCTTCGATCGGGTCGAGCAGTGCGATTCTCCCAGCGGCTTCGACCTGAACAAGGCAGAGGCGTGGTGCGTAGGTGCGTTCCCAGAGAAATTCGGTGTCGATCGCCATTCGACCGGCTGAGCGTGCGAGTTCGCAGACCTCCGCGGCCCCTGCTGCATCGGTAACGATCCACTGGTCCATCCGCTGATCCTACCCCCATAGTCGCCAAGCCCCACATGGCTACCGTCTGGGCCGTCGACCTCTAGAATCGGGATCGATCGCAGCGCGGTTCTGCAGCGGCGATCGCGGGCCCCTGTAGCTCAGTGGATAGAGCATCGGTTTCCTAAACCGTGTGCGCAGGTTCGATTCCTGCCAGGGGCACTTCGAGGACGGCGCCTGCTCAGAATGCGACGATAAGCAGCACCGGCATTACAGGAAGTAGGGCCGCTGCCGCAACCGATCGGCCGCGCGATGCGAGCAGCCAGTCGGCGAACGATGTCAGCCGTCGTGCCAGCGGTTCGTAGAGAAGCGTCAGCAGAACAGTCGTAACGATCGTGATCGTCACGAGTTCAACCAGCACGACCTCGACTGCCCGGGGGTTGCCGATCAGCACTGCCGACAGCAGCGTGTCGCCGAGCGTCGTGATGTTCGCGCCCATGATGTATGGGATTGCAGACTTTCGGCGCAGGTGACCCTTGGCAACGATCGGCACGAGCACGGTGAGTGCAACCGATACGGACATGGTCACGAGTGCAACGAGGCTGCCGACGCCGAACATGACCCAGCGACGTGAGCGCCAGTCCGAGTGCTCTTCAAGCACATCGTCCGTTCGATCGGCGTCGGGGAGGATCCTGTCAATGATCCGGAAGCTCAGCAGGAGTGCCAACAGGCCAACCGGGAACAGTGCCACGCCTGGAACAAGCGACTTCGCAAGCCCGACGACTGGATCCGTGACGAGATCGATGATGTCGAACCCGCCACCCGGCACGATCGATGCAACGCCCTGCAGCGTTCCGGTGGCGAGCAGCGGCAAGCCTCCCAGCAGCGCCGGAACGTATACCAGCGCCGTCAGGGTCAGTGCGAAGATCCCAATCGACAGCGATGCGCGGCGGCTGGCGGTGTGCGCCTTGTTGCAATCGCATGTCGATGCCCAGCTTCCCTGTCCGCCGCGCATTGCAACGAGCGTCAGGCCCGTGCTGGTCTGCGCGGTCGGGGCGCAGGCAACGCAGGTCTCACGTCGTCCGCGTACCGCGTACAGGACGGCGACGACCAGAACAACGAATGAGGCGCCGAGGCGCGAGCCCGTCAGCATTGTGAGCGCCTCGCCAGCAGACACGGCCCCACCGTCCAGCAGTGCCAGTGCTGAGACTGCGACCGGCGACCCCGACATGACAAGCATTGCGCCGAGCCAGCCAAATCCGAGTGTCGATGCAGCGGAATCGGTCAGCGCGCTTCCGCTGAGCGCGGGAGCAATCGACTTGGCGCCCGTCTTCATCAACGC
>CAYNNW010000225.1:0-4560 GCA_964398435.1 uncultured Gaiellales bacterium
TGCGTGCTTGGTCAGGTCGTCGTAGATGACCAGTGCGTGCTTGCCGTTGTACAGGAAGTGCTCGCCCATGGCACACCCGGCGTATGGCGCCATGTACTTGAGCGGCGCCGCCTCCGATGCCGAGGCATTGACGATGATCGTGTAGTCCATCGCCCCGTGCTCTTCGAGCTTGCGTACAACCTGCGCAACGGTCGATGCCTTCTGGCCGACTGCGACATAGACGCAGACAACGTCCTTGCCCTTTTGATTGATGATCGTGTCGATCGCGACGGCCGTCTTGCCGGTCCCGCGGTCGCCGATGATCAGCTCGCGCTGTCCGCGGCCGATCGGAATCATGGCGTCGACGGCCTTGAGCCCGGTCTGCAGCGGCTCGTGCACCGACTTTCGCTGCACCACGCCCGGTGCCTTGAATTCGAGTGGCCGATACTCATTGGTCTCAATGGCTGGACGACCGTCGAGTGGCTGTCCGAGCGGGTTGACGACGCGGCCGAGGAAGCCCTCACCAACCGGGACGCTCATCACTCGGCCGGTTCGCTTGACGATGTCGCCTTCCTTGATCAGCGAGTCATCGCCGAGCAGCACGGCCGCGACGTTGTCTTCCTCAAGGTTGAGCGCGATGCCAAACACGCCGTTCGGCAGTTCCAGCATTTCAAGTGCGGTGCAGTTCCGCAGGCCGTGCACACGGGCAATACCGTCGCCGATCTGGACGACGCTGCCCACCTCGGCAACATCGCTGTCGACGTCAAATCCTGCGATCTGCTCTTTGAGGATTGTGGTGATTTCGCTCGGTCGGAGATCCATCTGTTCGTTCCTTGGATGGGTGGTGGTGGGTCTGCTGGGTGTCAGGCGTTAGTGGGATTCGATCCCGGCTTGCCGAGATAGAGGCGCATGCGTTCGAGGCTCGACCTGATCGAGGTATCGATGTAGGTGTCGCCATGCCGGATGACGAGCCCGCCGATGATGTCCGGATCGACTGACGGGTGCAGCTGCACTGCCGCACCGGTCGCCGTTGACAGTCGCTGCTCCAGCTTGGTCTTGAGCGCCTCCGGCAGCTCGACCGCCGAGACAACGTCAACATCCAGAACACCGTCGCGCTCTTTTACCAACCGCCGAAACTCCTCGACGATTTCTGGCAACAACTGCAGGCGGTTGTGATCGACGATCGTGCGCACGAGGCCAACCGTGGCGGCATGTCCCCCGGCCAATGCAGCCGTCAACACTGCGGAGCGCTGATCGCTCGACAGTGATGGAGAGAGCAGCTCATCCCACAAACCTGGCTCGCTCGCGATCCCGACCATCAACGATTCCAGGTTCGTCAGGACCTCAACTGCGGCACTGTCAGTTGCAGAAAGGGCCGCTCGTGCGTACGTGCGTACGACCTGTCCGGATTCGGCTGCAGCCATCAGCGGCTTCCGATCTTGTGCAGGCGGTCGACATCGAGCTCATTGACTGCCTGCTCGATCAGCGACTGGTGGGCTCCCGCATCGAGCGCACCGCGTGTCACCCGCTCTACGGCAGTGGTCGTCATCGAGGCCAGCTCAGTGCGAATCTGATCCATTGCCTTCTCGATCTCAACCTGGATCTGTCGTTCCGTGCTCGCGAGCGCATCACGCTTCTGCTGTTCGCTTTCGTCGCGGATACGGGCCGCGAGCTCATCGCCGGCCTTGCGTGCCCGGTCGATGATGTGCTCGCTCTCCACACGCGCCTCGGCAAGCTGCTTCTCGTACTCGGCGAGCAACTCCTGTGACTTGGCGAGCGACGCCTCGGTCTTGTCCTGCATGTCGAGGATCGACTGTCGTCGATTGTCGAGCGCTTCCTGGATCGGACCGAACGCGTATCGGCGCAGCACGAACATCGCGATGCTGAACGTAATAAGCGTCCAGATCATCAGTCCGGGATATGGCTTCAGGAGCGGATTGTCCATCGTGCATTCCTTGCGGGGGTGAGAGAGCTGAGCCGCTTGTTGGCCCAGCCGTATTGCGGGTGGTCAGCCTGCGTGGCGCCTCCAGGGTTGCCGGAGGCGCCACGGTGCCGTGTGTCCGACGGTTCAGCCGAAGTACACGAGCAGGCCGAACACGATCGCGAACAGTGCCAGTGCCTCAGCGAATGCGATGCCGAGGAACATGGTTGTTCGCACCTGGCCAGCCATCTCAGGCTGGCGGACCATGCCTTCGATCGCCTTACCGACGACCAGGCCGATGCCGATGCCCGGGCCGATGGCGCCAAGACCGACGCCGAGACCGAGTGCGAGTGCCTTCGCTGCATCAACTTCCATGTGTTCGTACCGTGCCTTCTGTGTTGTTGTCAGTGTCGGACCCCGGCACCGCGCCGGATGTCATCTTCCCGCGCCGCCAACAGCTCGGCGGCGTGGGAAATCAGTGTTGCGGTTCTGCCGCGCCTCCGATGTATACGCCGGAGAGCATTGCAAAGATGAAGGCCTGGATCGTGGCGATCAGACCAAATTCGAGCAGGTAGATGGCCGTTGCCATCGGAACGCTGCCGATCGCGACCAGCCCGTTGTTCATCAGTGGTGTCAGCGGCAGTGCCAGCATCACCAGAATCAGCAGGTGCCCGCCCAGCATGTTGGCGAACAGTCGAACGGACAGCGAGATGATGCGTGAGAGCTCGCTGATCGCGTGCAGCGGCCAGGTGAACAGCTTGAGTCCAATTCCGCCCTCTGCGGCCCATGAGGCAAAGTACTTGCCGGCGCCGTTCATCCGGATTCCTTCGAAGTGGGTGAAGAGAATCGTCAGGATTGTCAGCACCAGCGTCACATTGATGTTGGACGTAGCTGCATAGATGCCCAGGCTCGGAATCTCAACGCCACCGACCGTGAACAGCGTCTCGTGGGTGTTCAGTGGCAGTGGAATGAATGAGATCAGGTTGTTGATCCAGATGAACACGAACAGTGCCGCAAGGTACGGCATGTAGCGCGAGAAGACCGATCCCGGCAGCGACTCCTTGGCAATACCGTCATGGCAGAACTCGTAGATCGTTTCGACGAACGTCTGTTTTCGGTCGGGGCGAACCCGCAAGCGTCGAGCAACGTACACGGCAAAGCCGCAGCTGAGGATCGTCGCGATCCAGAGCATGATCACCGGCTTGGTGATCGACATGTCGACGCTGCCGATCTTGAGCTCAGGGCCAAAGGCGTGCTCGACGGAGAACTCATCAAGCGGATTGAACTTCGCCTCGTGACCACCGGCCGATTCGTGCTTTCCGGCCTTCTCGCCATGCGATTCGCCTTCGGCAGCAATAACAGCGGACAGGCTTCCTTCGCGGGCGACTGCGGCGGTGACGCCGATTGCCGTCGTGGCGACACCTGCGATCAGCAGGGCCGCTGCAATTCCAAGCCAGACCCGTACAAGCGGGTGATGTCGACGTGTTCCACGTGTCACGAGCGGTTCTCCTCGGGGTGGTCGATGCCGTCAGGCGCGATCATGGCAGGGATGGGGGGCAGCGTGCGTCGGGCGCGCACAAAAGCGTCGAGCAGCAGCGCGGCGCCGGCTGTGCAGGTTGCCGTGACTGCGATGTCGGGGCGGTTCAACAGGAGCGGGTGGGCGCTGCAGAGCGCCACCACCAACAACACGGTCGGCCGGGCCACCGCTCCGGTGGCCGTTACCCACACTCGCCTGTCTGCCGCAGGCCCCGTGGTGCCACGGGCAGCGGCCAGTGCATGGACGACCTGCGACGCAAGCGCCAGCGCCAGTACCGTCGCGAGTGCAACAAGGACCCCCGCCACGGGAATCACCGCAGGCGCGAGGAGTGCGATCGGAAGTGCGAGGAATACGACCATCAGCCCGGCAACTGGCGCGAGCCGCACAGGCTCGGCCGGCGGCGATTCATCGTATGTCGTCGTCGGCGCTGTCATCGTCGGCGTCTGCGTCGTCTTTCCTGACAGCCGGGGAGGCTGGTCCGATGTCGCTGGCTGCGAGGTATGCCCGGATAATCAGCGCGAACCCCGCCACGGCACCCACGACACCACCCAGGACACCACCGATGACTGGCGAACTTCCTGCCAGTCCGGTACCTGCCGCACCGATTGCAGCTCCGGCCGCCGCGCATCCAGCCTGGGTGAAGCTGGCGGTGATCAGTGAACTGTCACCCACGTCGTCACTCCTGAATGGATGTCGCAGCGAGCCCGCGAACAGCGTTCGGGGGTGGCCATCGAGGAGGATTCACGCGCATTGGGGGAGGCTGACTCCGACCCTCACATAGCCGCGGGCGATCATACATGACGCCGGGGAGTACGCCTGGCCGGATTAGGCGCGCCCAGTGGCCGCTGTCGGCCAGGCGGGCCGTCTACCTGCAATTCCCAGGCAGTGTTGTCGCGACATGCAGGCGAGCTGGCCGGGAGGTCTCATGGTCAGCGTGTCAGAGGAGCTGGAGGGCTCGCACGATGTCACTTCGTCGGAACATTGATCGAACGATTTCACGGATTCGAGCTGCCGCACTGATCGCAGCGACGTGTGTCGCACTGCTGTCGCTTCCCGCAGTGGCCACTGCGCAGACAACCCTGGTCGCTCCAGCCGATGGAACCCACTTCGGGTGGCTGGACAT
>CAYNNW010000226.1:0-284 GCA_964398435.1 uncultured Gaiellales bacterium
GATTCACAGCCAACGGTGCAACCCGCTGGCTGAACTTCGGTGGATTCCAGATGCAGCCGTCCGAGCTCGTCAAGGTATCGATGCTGATCCTCGTTGCAGACCACCTGGCACGAACTCCGCCGCCGCGTCACTGGCTGAATGATTTCCTCAGATCGCGTGGTGGATATGCACTGTTCCTGTGCGCAGTCATCGTGGCGCAACATGACCTGGGAACCGCACTGGTTCTGGGCAGCAGCGTCATCGGACTGTACGTGCTCGCGGGGACCAGCTGGCGACTGCTGGCA